>NZ_JBXUJJ010000010.1:0-120972 GCF_059115485.1 Parageobacillus sp. NEAU-HV-2 | reverse complement strand
TCCCTTTCCAAACAGGAGACTGAATATTCAGTCTCCTGTTTGGAGGAAACTAGTTCCCTATTCATTCCAAATCCATTTCAGAGAAACCCTACCCCATTACATTACACAAAATTCTTGACGGTACCTTTATGAACGATAGAATAAATATTTGATTTATATTTTTAATATTCTAATAAAAAGTTTTTGCATTTCTTCTTTTTTTGATGTTAATATTAAAATAAATATAAATATTCTTTCTAATTTTTGTGAAGCGCTTACAAGTAGTAACGGTGATATTGTTTATTATTTTAGGATTAGCTGCGATGTTTGGCATTATTAGCATGAAAAACGGCCAACCAGCGCCAATGCTTTCCAATTTTACGGACCATGGCGGGCTATTTCCAAAGGGGCTTGGTGCTATTCTTGTGACAATGATCGTTGTTAATTTTTCGTTCCAAGGAACGGAATTGGTTGGTGTTGCGGCGGGAGAAAGCAAAGAGCCGGAAAAAACGGTCCCAAAAGCGATTCGCAACACGGTATGGCGCATTTTGCTTTTCTTTGTTCTAGCTATTTTTGTACTTGCCGGGTTGTTCCCGTGGGAAAAGGCTGGTTTAGTTGAAAGCCCGTTCGTTGTTGTGTTTGATAGTATCGGAATCCCGTATGCGGCAGACATTATCAATTTTGTTATTATTACGGCAGTGTTATCGGTCGCCAACTCCGGCCTATATGCCACATCGCGTGTATTATGGTCGATGTCTCGCCAAGGGATGGTTAGCCCGTTTTTTAGCAAACTATCGAAAAATGGTGTTCCGATTAACGCACTTATCGCAAGTATGGTCATTGGATGCCTTTCCTTATTATGCAGCATTTACGCGGAAAGCACTGTTTATGTTTGGTTAACGTCGATTGCAGGATTTGGCGCTGTGGCGGTGTGGGCGTCGATCGCTTTATCTAATTATTTAGGAAGAAAAGCATTTCTTCGCCAAGGTGGGGATGTTCGTGAACTAAAGTATAAAACACCGCTTTATCCATTTGTTCCGCTTCTTGCTTTTGCATTCAATCTAGTCATTATTATCAGTCTTGCGTTTATTCCAGGACCAGCGCATGGCTCTATATTGCGGCATCCCATTTATCGTTGCTTGCTATGTTTATTATCATCTTGTGGCAAAAAGACGAATGAAGGAAATACATAGAGATCAAACAATAAACGCTAGAGAAGGCGTAAGAGCATGACAAAAAGGTAAATGACGTATACTAGCGGAGGATAAGCATATCTTTCCTCTTTTTCCCATACACATAAAACGAAAAGATGAAAATGGGGAGGGGGAAGATATGCAATTTTATTATGGCCAGCAAATGCCGCTGCGTATTTTAGACGAAGCGGAATTTTGGAAACATCAAGAAGAGGAGCATACGGTTGTTATTCGCGAGCTTGTTAGCGGCTTAGAGCCCTCATATGTTGAGGCACTGAAAAAATGGGAAGAAGTACTTTCTGCGACGCATCAGCAAGTAGTAAGGTACATTGAGTCGGTCATTCGCACGGGGTATTACGTTCCTTATCAGCTTTACCAACAAGTGTTGCAGTTAGTATCTCATTGCTTACAGCAAAGTCTTGATTTTATTAAGTTATGCCAACAAATAAAAACGGAAAGCAAAGCAGTAAGCAAAAATCCAACGGCAAAAGTAGTGCTGAACCATATTATTCGTGAGTCAGAATATTTTGTTGGCATCGCGCAATTGTTATTATATAGAAAATAAGGAAATGTCTATTCGCTTCGGATAGGCATTTTGCGTGTTTGGAAACGAGAGTGCTCAATAAGAAAGTAGTAATGCAAAAATAATTCTCGGACTTGATCATTCTCCATGCCTAAAGGAAGGGGGATTCCTGGGGGAATCCCTTCTCCCGTCCGACGCTCGCTCTCATCCCTATAGCTGAAAACTAGGGGGTTTCTTGCTCGCATTCTATAATTGATAGTAAAATTATTTATATACAGAAAAAAAGGGGAGGGAGAAGGTTGTCGTTACATAGTTATATTTTACGCACGATGTTCGTTGTCATTCCCGGTACCGCTTTAATCAACCTTGGTATATGTTTAGGAAATGACATCCGTGGCGCAGCGTTTTGGTGGACATTTGTGATTACGGTATTATTTGGAGCCATTCTTGGCATCGTTTCCGCTATGTTGAATTATCGGCGATTTATCGCACCCATTGCTATTATTAATCATCATTTAGATAAAATGACAAATGGAGATTTGTCCACACGTGTTCCTATGAATGAAGTAAGACAATTAAAGCCGATCGCACTCTCGCTCAATAACATGGCCCAAGCGTGGCAGGAAGTCATCGCCAACATTCAGCGCCATTCCGATGAGATGGCGCAATTTTCCGGACAGTTAACAGCCATCGCGGAACAAACGACGAAAGCAGCGGAACAAATTGCGTCAACAATGGAGACGATTTCCTTAAGTTCGGAACAGCAAGTAAAGACGGTGCAAGAAACATCGTTAGCGATGAACGATATCTCCGATACGCTTATGCAAGTGGCGACGAATACGAAGCACGTCTCAACGAACGTAAATGAAACATCGACAAAAGCGCAATCCGGAAAACAGTCGATTTCGCAAATGGAAGAGCAAATGCAGTTTATTTATGAACATGTTCAATCACTTGGACAAGTTATCAAAGGTCTTGGAGAGCGTTCGAACGAAATTGGCCAAATCACCCAAGTGATTACAGGCATCGCTTCGCAAACGAATTTGCTTGCCTTAAATGCGGCGATTGAGGCAGCAAGAGCTGGGGAGCAAGGAAAAGGGTTCGCCGTTGTGGCGGATGAAGTTCGCAAATTGGCGGAACAGTCTGCTCAGTCCGCACAGCAAATTTCGCAGCTGATCGGCTATATCCAAGAAGAAACGGAAAAAGCGATTGAATCGATGGAAACAGTAGTTAGCGAAGTATCGCAAGGGCTCGATGTTGCGCAAACGGCTGGACAATCGTTTGAACAAATCCGCCAATCTATCAGCGAAGTCAATGCCCAAATCGAACAAGTATCCACATCGATCGGGCAAATGACGGAAAACGCGCAACGGGTAGCTGCATCCATTGAGCACATGACAGAGATTGTGGAACAATCTTCTTCTGGAGCAGCAAACATTTCGGCGGCGACACAAGAACAAATGGCATCGATGGAGGAAATTGCTTCGTCCGCCTCGTCGTTAAACAAAATGGCAGAAGATATGCAAACGATGTTGAAGCGGTTTACGGTATAAAACTGTTTACATTGCTTTATAAACATGTTAAGATTAAGAAAATTAAATAACTTTGTCGCTTATCTACTAGGGGAGTCCAATAGCTTGGACTGAGAAAAGAACGCGCTTAAGTTCTTTGACCCTTTGAACCTGATCTGGGTTATGCCAGCGTAGGGAAGTAGATAGCGGGAGTGTATGTGTTTGTTGCGTACGTTTCGCTATTTGCGTTCCATCGGGTTCTTTTAGAGAACCCGATTTTTATTTCCGCATATATTCTCCTATCTTGCCCCGCGTTTTGGTGTAACTTCAGGTCCTCACTACTATTTTGAAGGAGGAGAAGTTACATGCAAAACATCCCATCTTTCATGCAATTTCCTGCCAGTAAAAAGGTGTACGTCGAAGGTTCACGGCCGGATATTCGCGTTCCGATGAGAGAAATTACGTTAAGTCCGACAAAGACGGAAACAGGAATCATCGAAAATGAACCTGTTCGTGTTTATGACACAAGCGGTCCTTACACCGATCCTGATTTTCAGCCGGACATTCAAAAAGGATTGCCGACGCTAAGAAAACGATGGATTTTAGAAAGAGAGGATGTTGAAGAATACGAAGGTCGTCCCGTGAAACCGGAAGATAACGGATTTCGTAATGGGAAACAATCCGAGATTGTTCTGCCTTTCGAGAGAAAACCGCTGCGCGCAAAAAAAGGAAAAACTGTGACGCAAATGCATTACGCAAAACGAGGGATTATTACGCCGGAGATGGAATTTGTTGCGATTCGTGAAAATATAGATCCGGAAATCGTGCGCCAGGAAGTTGCCGCAGGCAGAGCGATTATTCCTTCGAATATTAACCATCCGGAAAGTGAACCGATGATTATTGGGAGTCGTTTTCATGTAAAAATTAACGCGAATATTGGCAATTCCGCAGTAACATCCTCCATTGAAGAAGAAGTAGAAAAAATGCTTTGGGCGGTGCGCTGGGGAGCAGACACGATTATGGACTTATCGACGGGAAAACATATTCATGCGACACGAGAATATATTATTCGCAATTCCCCTGTACCTGTCGGGACGGTTCCGATTTATCAAGCGCTCGAAAAAGTGAACGGCGTCGTCGAAGACTTAACGTGGGAAGTTTACCGTGATACGCTCATCGAACAAGCGGAACAAGGGGTAGACTATTTTACGATTCATGCGGGCGTGCTGCTTCGTTACATACCAATGACAGTCAATCGAACGACTGGCATTGTTTCACGCGGCGGCTCGATTATGGCACAATGGTGTTTAGCACACCACGAAGAAAACTTTTTATATACGCATTTTGAAGAAATATGCGAGATTTTAAAAACGTACGATATTGCCGTATCGCTTGGCGACGGATTGCGGCCGGGGTCGATTGCCGATGCCAATGACGAAGCGCAGTTTGCCGAATTAGAAACGCTCGGAGAATTGACGGAAATCGCGTGGAAGCATGATGTACAAGTGATGATCGAAGGGCCGGGGCATGTGCCGATGCATAAAATTAAGGAAAACGTCGACAAGCAAGTGGAAATTTGCAAAGGCGCGCCGTTTTATACGCTAGGTCCGCTCACGACCGATATCGCGCCGGGATATGACCATATTACATCGGCGATTGGCGCGGCGATCATCGGCGCGTACGGAACGGCCATGCTTTGTTATGTGACGCCGAAAGAGCATTTAGGATTGCCGAACAAAGACGACGTGCGCGAAGGAGTCATCGCTTATAAAATCGCCGCCCACGCCGCTGATTTGGCAAAAGGACATCCAGGCGCGCAGCAGCGGGATGATGCGCTATCGAAAGCACGCTTTGAGTTTCGCTGGAACGATCAATTCAATCTCTCGCTCGACCCGGACCGCGCCCGGGAATATCATGATGAAACATTGCCGGCGGAAGGAGCGAAAGTCGCGCATTTTTGTTCGATGTGCGGACCAAAGTTTTGCTCGATGAAAATCTCGCATGATTTGCAACGAGCGGTTAAAGAAGAAGGGATGAAACAAAAAGCGAAGGAGTTTGTCGAACATGGTTCCTCCCTCTACCAATAATGTTCAGGCGCTGCAGAAGGAGATTGTTGAGCTGAAAGAGAAAATTTCTAAATTAGAACGGCAAATTGCTCACATCCAAAGAAACTGCCGCCATGCATTTTTAGAAACGCCATTTATGCGAAAATGTATCAAGTGTCAATATGTTGAGATTTTATATTATTGAAAAATATGAGAGAATGCCTCTCTCATTCCTGTTCCTTTCATAAAAGCGGGAATGAGGGAGTTTTTTTGTTTCATGCTTCTGTCATTTTTCCTTCCCGTTTTTTATATAGTGGCATTGAGATGCTTAGGATTTATCGGCAACTGGTTTGAATTATTTTGGGGGAGGAATAAATATGAACACTTTTTCGCGTTACACGCAAACGATTTTTATTGATGGAACGTGGCAGGACGCCAAAAGCGGAAAAACGCTTCCAGTCCAAAATCCTGCGACATTGGAAACGATTACAGAAGTTTTGCATGGGGATGAAAGAGATGCAGAACAAGCGGTACGGGCCGCCCGCCAGGCGTTTTCGGACTGGTCAGGGAAAACGGCAAGAGAGAGATCTCAATTTTTATACGCGGCCTATGAAAAAATGAAGGAACAAAAAGAAGAACTTGCCGTTATTTTAACAACAGAGCAAGGAAAACCGCTCAAAGAAGCAAGAGCGGAGATTGATTCCGCCGCCAGCTATTTTCTCTGGTATGCCGAAGAAGCAAACCGTCTCTATGGGGAAATTATCCCGTCTTCGAACAAGCATAAACGGCTGATGGTCATCCCGCAGCCAATTGGCGTTGTCGCTGCGATTACTCCGTGGAACTTTCCAGCTTCGATGATTACGCGAAAACTAGCGCCGGCCCTTGCCGCTGGGTGCACGGTCGTGTTAAAGCCAGCGCCAGAGACGCCGTTGACGGCATATCGAATCGTAAAGATACTAGAAGAAGTAGGGATCCCACCAGGTGTGGTCAACCTTGTCACCGGCGATGCTGTTTCGATCGGACAGTGCTGGATGAATCATCCCGATGTGCGGCTGATTACGTTTACCGGTTCGACGGAAGTCGGGCGGCTGCTAATGAAAGGAAGCGCGGATCAAGTGAAAAAACTGTCGCTGGAACTTGGTGGCCACGCGCCGGTGATCGTATTTGAGGACGCTGATTTGGATTTAGCGGCGGAACTGACACTGGCGAGCAAGTTCCGCAACTGTGGGCAAACATGTATTTGCGCCAACCGCGTCTATGTGCAGCAGAGCGTTTGGGATGCTTTCCTCGACAAACTAACCGCCAAAGTGAAACGGCTCTCCATCGGAATTGGCACTGAGGAGACAACCGATATCGGGCCATTGATTAACGAAGAAGCGGTAAGAAAAGTGCAAGACCATTTAAACGATGCTGTGCAAAAAGGGGCTTTCGTTCTTTACGGCGGAAAACGATGGAAAGGGTCTTATCCGGGATATTTCTTTGAACCAACGATATTGGCGAATGTAACGAAAGAGATGAAAGTGATGAACGAGGAAACATTTGGCCCGCTTCTGCCGTTGCAGCCGTTTGCCGAGGAGGCGGAAGTAATTCGTCAAGCGAACGATACACCGTATGGTTTGGCGGCCTATATTTTCACTGACTCGCTTCACCGCGCGTATCGGGTCATGGAGAAGTTAGAATACGGCATCGTCGGCATTAATGATGTGTTTCCGGCCGTAGCCGAAGCGCCGTTTGGTGGCGTGAAGCAATCGGGCCTCGGAAAAGAAGGCGGCAAAGAAGGGATTTTCGAATTTGTCGAATTAAAGTATGTATCGATGGGGATCCGATCCTTGTAACTGACATTTCCAAAAGCAGCGATAAAAAATATTCATGACTGATTTCTTGGATGCATAAGTATGATAGTGAAAAAACTGCGTAGTCTATTGCGGCGCCTTTGCCGGCGATCTGCATGCGTAGACAGCGGCCAGTTTCATCATCGAATGATGATACTGGCCGCTTATTTTTATTTGGATGAAACGGTTTTTGTTAGGTTGGTTGAAGGTTCCGCTCACCATCATTTTTGTTAACTTAGGATGCCGTGAATGAAATAAATGAGCAAAAGCATAGATTTAGAGGGAAGGTATTTATTTCATGCGAAGGGATAGGGATGAATGTGTTTTCCGATATCGTCCAAACGATGCCTCCTTATTTATTTTCGCAGTTTCAAAGGAAAAAAGAAGAGTTGATCAAGAAGGGAGTCGATGTCATTGACCTAGGAATCGGCGCACCTGATTTACCGCCGCCGTCTTTTGTGGTGGAAAAATTAAAAGAAGAGTTAAACGAGCCAACCAATTATACGTATTCGCCGTATGCGGGGTGCAAAGAATACCGGGAAGCGGTAGCGCGTTTTTACGAGCGGGAATATGGAGTGCAGTTGGATCCCGATACCGAGGTATTAGCGCTAATCGGATCAAAGGAAGGAATTGTACATTTACTGCAGGCTATGCTCAATCCGGGAGATACGGTGTTGATTCCCGATCCCGGCTATCCGGTCTACCGCACTGCCGTGCATTTCGCACGGGGGAAAAGCGTTTATTTACCGCTCGATGCGGAAAATGGCTATGTTCCTCTTTTTTCCAAGCTTTCTTCGACCATTTATGAAGATGCGAAAATCATGTTTTTAAATTATCCGAGTAATCCAACGACGGCCACTGTCGGCATGGATACATTCGCCGAGGCGGTTTCGCTGGCAAAAAAGCACCGCATCTTCATCGCCCATGACTCTGCTTATTCGTTTGTTACTTTCCAAGGATTTAAAGCGCTAAGCATTTTACAAGTAAACGGGGCAAAGGAAGTAGCGGTCGAATTCGGTTCTTTATCGAAAAGCTACAACATGGCAGGCTGCCGCATCGGTTATATCGTCGGAAACAAAGAGATGATTAAAGCGCTTTCAATTATTAAAAGCAACACGGATACTTGCCAGTTTCTTCCGATTCAAAAAGCAGCGGCGGCAGCGCTGACGAGTGACCATCATTCCGTACAAGAAAATAACCGAATTTATGAGCAGCGAATGAATATGATGGTCGATGCGCTGCAGGCGTTGGGTATGCAAGTGCAGCGTCCGAAAGCTACCTTTTTCCTATGGATTCCTGTTTTCAAAGGGTATTCCTCCGAACAATTTGCCGCGAAGCTGCTTGAAGATGCAGGTGTGATTGTGACGCCGGGAACGGCATTTGGCCCTTCAGGGGAAGGATATGTTCGAGTATCTTTATCAGCGCCAATAGAGAGATTACAGCAAGCGATTGAACGATGGAAACAAATTGATTGGGAGGCGTAGAAATGGTGAAACAGACGATCCGCAACATCACCGCGGCAAAAGCGATCGTTCATTGCCTCAAACGAGAGGGCATTTCCCATGTGTTTTGCGTGCCGGGAGAAAGCTATTTGCCGCTAATGGACGCTATTTTTGATGAACCTTCTATTCAGCTCATTTCTGCTCGCCATGAGGGAGGCGCCTCGTTTATGGCGGAAGGTTATGCAAAAGCGTCGGGAAAACCCGGAGTTGTGCTGGCGACGCGGGGAGTCGGCGGGGCCAACTTAGCGATTGGTGTCCATACGGCGAGGCAAGATTCTACTCCGATGATTGTATTTTTAGGGCAAGTGCACAGCCATTTCCGCGGCCGGGAAGGGTTTCAAGAGGTCGATTTAGACCGGTTTTTCCAACCGATTGCAAAATGGACGGTGGAAATTCGCGAGGCGGAACGAATACCGGAGCTGGTGCAGCGGGCATTTCGCGTTGCGAAAACGGGCAGGCCAGGACCTGTCGTCATTTCTCTTCCAGAAGATATATTTCTTCAAGATATTGCTGAAGCCATCGTTTCGGATGTAGATATACCAAGACCTGTTCCAAGCGCAGAGGATGTGCGGAGCGTGCAGGAAATATTGCAAAGAGCGAAACGGCCAGTTGTCATTGCCGGCGGAGGGGTAAAGCTAGCGAAGGCAGAACAGCTATTGCGGTTATTTGCTGAAAAATATTCCATTCCTGTGGTGGCTGCTTTTCGCCGACATGACGTGTTCCCCAATGACCATCCACTTTATGTCGGCCATCTTGGATTAGGGACGCCGAAATCGATTGTCGAAACGGTAAAACAGGCCGATGTCGTGATCGCCATTGGGACACGATTATCGGAAGTGACGACACAAGATTATCGTTTGCTGTCGCCGGATCAGATACTTATTCATATCGATATCGACAGTGATGTATTAGGAAAAGTATATCCACCGGACATTTCCATCCTAGCAGATTGCAAAGAAACGCTCTTAAAATTGCTAGAAATCGCCGTACAGCCGTCTTGGCGTGATTGGGCGGCAGCGAGACGGAAACAGTATGAGCAAGTATCGACGCTTCCGCCGGAAAAACGGAACTTAAATGAAGCGATCATCGCCGGCTTGCAACAACATTTGCCAAACGATGCGATCATCACGAATGATGCTGGCAATTTCGCCGGCTGGCTCCATACCTTTTTCCAGTTTACCGAGGAGCATACGTATATTGGTCCTACTTCTGGGGCGATGGGGTATGGCATGCCGGCGGCGATTGGCGCCAAGCTTGCTTTCCCGGAGCGCGTCGTCGTTTCTCTATCAGGAGACGGTGGTTTTATGATGACGATGCAGGAGCTGGAGACCGCTGCTAGATATCATATTCCGATTATTAGTATCGTCTTTAACAATTGCATGTATGGAACCATCCGCATGCATCAAGAACTTCACTTTCCGAAACGGGTCATCGGGACGGATTTGGGACATGTATCGTTTGCCGAATTAGCGAAATGTTTAAACGCCAACGGCATTCGCGTGGAAACAGAAGATCAATTTAATAGAGCACTCATTCAATCCTTTAACGAAACAAAACCAACGGTGATCGAAGTCATGACAGATCCGAACCAAATTTCCGTGACAGCGACGATCGACGAGTTGCGAAAGCGGTCGAATTCTCGGTAAACATTTGCATAATAGCCATGATAGTAGATGCATAAATTTTTTATAGAAAATAAACGACAAGGAGGAAACTGTATTGTGAAAGCATTGAATTTTATTAATGGGGAATGGAAAGAATCAGTTAGCAAACAATTTGCTCCGGTGATTAATCCGGCAAATGGCGAAACGCTTGGAGAAGTGACGGTTTCGATCGAAGCGGATGTCGATGCAGCGGTAAAAGCAGCGAAGACCGCGCAAAAAGAGTGGGCGCTCGTACCGGCGCCAAAACGGGCGGAAGTGCTATATAAAGTCGGCTATTTATTAAAAGAAAGAAAAGAACAGCTCGCTAGACTGCTAACGATGGAAATGGGGAAAGTGCTTGAGGAAGCGCGCGGGGAAGTGCAAGAAGGAATTGACATGGCGTTTTATATGGCTGGTGAAGGAAGACGGTTATTCGGTGATACAACTCCTTCGGAATTAAAAGATAAATTTGCGATGAGTATTCGCGTGCCAGTTGGGGTTGTCGGCATCATCACTCCATGGAATTTTCCGATTGCGATCGCGACATGGAAATCGTTCCCGGCCATTGTTGCCGGCAATGCGGTCGTATGGAAGCCGGCGTTAGAAACACCATTTATGGCGCAGGAGCTGGCGAAAATATTCGAAGAAGCAGGATTGCCAAAAGGGGTGTTCAACGTCGTTCACGGCGATGGTCCAACGACAGGAAATGCGTTGGTAGAGCATCCGGACGTGCAAGTGATTTCCTTTACCGGGTCGAACGAAGTCGGGCGGATGATTGCCGAAAAGTGCGGCCGCCGCCTGAAAAAAGTGTCGCTAGAAATGGGCGGAAAAAATGCCGTTATTGTCATGGATGACGCCGATTTATCGTTAGCGGTAGAAGGTATTTTGTGGAGTGCGTTTGGTACGTCAGGGCAAAGATGTACGGCATGCAGTCGCGTCATTGTTCATGAAAAGGTGAAGGAAGAATTAGAAAATAGATTGCTAGAAGCAATGAAGACATTAACGATTGGAAACGGATTGGATGAAAACGTCAAAGTCGGCCCGGTCATTAATGAAGAAGCGCTGCAAAAAATTGACCGTTATGTGCGAATTGGCAAGGAAGAAGGGGCAAAGCTATTAACCGGGGGCTATATTCTGCGGGATGGAGAGTATCAAAAAGGCTACTATTATGCTCCGACTCTCTTTACCGATGTTCAACCAACGATGCGCATTGCGCGCGAAGAAATTTTCGGCCCGGTTGTTTCCATTATTTCGGTAAGCAGTTTAGAAGAAGCAATCGCTGTCAACAACAGCGTCGATTATGGATTATCGAGTTCTATTTTTACAAGAGACGTGAACAAAGTGTTTAAAGCGATGCGCGATTTAGATACAGGTATTGTCTATGTCAATGCCGGTACGACGGGGGCGGAAATTCATCTACCGTTTGGCGGTACGAAAGGAACAGGAAACGGCCATCGCGACTCTGGCGTTGCGGCGCTTGATGTGTTTACCGAATGGAGAAGCGTTTATATTGATTTCAGCGGCAAATTGCAACGGGCACAAATCGATATCGAGGAGTAACATAAAAGAGAACAGGGAGGAAGGCACGATGAAAGCGTTGGTGCTTGGAGCCGGGCTGATGGGAAAAGAGGCGGCGCGCGATTTAGCGCAAAGTGAGGCAGTTTCCGCCGTCACGTTAGCTGATGTGGATATACAAAAGGCAGAGGCTGTTTGCCGGCAGCTGCATTTTAGCAAACTCGAAGCAAAGCAAGTCGATGCAGCGAATGAAAAAGAGTTGGCCGCGCTGATGCGCGAACATGATGTTGTCGTTAACGCGTTATTTTATCGTTTTAATGAAATTGTAGCGAAAACGGCGATCGAAGCTGGCGTGCATTCCGTTGATTTAGGTGGGCATATCGATCATATTACCGACAGAGTATTACAATTAAATGAAAACGCCAAACAAGCCGGTGTTACGATCATTCCAGATTTAGGAGTCGCACCGGGAATGATCAATATTTTATCAGGGTACGGTGCGAGCAAATTAGACGAGTTAAAATCGATCAAACTATATGTTGGCGGAATTCCTGTACGCCCGGAGCCGCCGCTTGAATACAATCATGTATTTTCGCTAGAAGGGCTGCTTGATCATTATACCGATCCATCTCTCATTATTCGGGATGGGAAAAAACAAGAAATTCCGTCTTTATCGGAAGTCGAAACTGTTTATTTTGATCAGTTCGGCCCGCTGGAGGCGTTTCATACTTCAGGCGGGACGTCCACCTTGTCCCATTCTTATCCGCAATTGGAATGCTTGGAATATAAAACGATCCGCTATCCTGGGCACGCAGAAAAATTTAAACTGCTCGTCGATTTGAATTTGACAAGAGACGATTACGAGGTGGAAGTAAAAGGACAAAAAGTGAAGCCGCGCGACGTGCTTTTAGCGGTTTTATTGCCGCTCTTGGATTTAAAAGATAAAGAAGATGTCGTGCTATTGCGGGTCATTGTCGGCGGAGTCAAAAACGGCAAAGAGACGATTTTGGAATATGAAACGGTAACGTTTAAAGACCGCAGAAACAACGTGACAGCGATGGCACGGACTACTGCTAATACAATCTCGGTCGTCGCGCAAATGATCGGAAGCGGAGTCATTCAAAAACGGGGGGTTTATCCGCCGGAGCAAATCGTTCCAGGAGACATTTACATCAAGGAAATGGAAAAGCGGGGAGTAGTGATTAAAGAAAAACAATATGTAAGAGAATGAACAGAAGGCTGGTTTTAGGTGGAAAGTTTCCGCCTAAAACTAGCCTTAATTTGTTTGGGTAACGGACGGTTGTTGTTTGCGCAAGCTGAGAAAGGCAAAGGCGATTAACGTCAGCACCATCGCTACCATAAATGGCGCTTTGGCGGAAATGGAGTGACCGATCACACCCGATAGCACAGGGGCAATCGCAGCCCCCATCCAGCGGACGAAGTTGTACATTCCAGACGTAATTCCGCGTTCATACGGAGATATGTCCATGACATAGCTGGTGAACAAGGCGTTATTTAAACCGGAAACAAGGCCAGACAAAATAATAAGAGCGATCATCAGCCAGGTGCTTTGCGTCATAAATAGCAGCAGCAAAAATACAGCAAACAGCAATAAACTATAAGGCAAAATTTGCTTTGGTGTATACTTTTCTTCTAAACGGTGTGCAAGAATCGCAGAACCATAGGCAAGGCAAAGCCCCCAGCCGAAAAAGACAAAGCCGATTTGAATCGCGGAAATCCCGATGATTAACGGCGAATACGCCAGCACGACGAAAAAGCCATAGTAATACAGCATTGCGCCGATTGCGCCTTTGAGGAAAGGCGGGAACGTTAATAAATGCTGCATTTCTTTCATGCCAACTGCTTTTCTCATTTTTCCTTTATTCGGATCATAGACAAAAAAGACGACAAGAAGAAGTGCGATAAAAATGAAAATGCTCGTTCCAATAAACGGGTATCGCCATGAGTGCTGACCGAGAAGACCGCCGATAAGCGGGCCGCCTGCCATCCCAAGGCCGATGGCTGCT
The DNA here is from genome assembly GCF_059115485.1 of Parageobacillus sp. NEAU-HV-2. Taxonomy (NCBI): domain Bacteria; kingdom Bacillati; phylum Bacillota; class Bacilli; order Caryophanales; family Anoxybacillaceae; genus Parageobacillus; species Parageobacillus sp. NEAU-HV-2. The sequence goes on along the minus strand of NZ_JBXUJJ010000010.1, from coordinate 107,202 downwards.
TCGTAAAGGCCAACGGCAGTGCTTGCTTGCGGCGTTAACGCAATTAATAACGTCATCGCTGTCGCAAAAAACATCGAGTTGCCAAGCCCCCATCCAGCCCGGAAAATCGATAATTGCGGAATCGTATTGGATAAGCCGCACAATAAGGAAACAACCGTAACGATACTAAGCCCGATTGCCATCATCCGTTTGTCTCCTATACGGCTAACCATCATTCCAGATGGAATCATCATGATTGCCATCGTAAAAATGTATGCGGTAAACAGCATTTCCACTTGCCAATGAGTCGCACCGATGCTTTCGGCAATCACCGGCAAAATCGGGTCGACAATCCCGATTCCCATAAACGCTAAAAATGTCGCAAATACGGTAATCCATCGTGCCCGTGTCTGTCTTCCTTCCTCCATTATGATCCTCTCCTTTCTTTGTTTAAAATGGCTTGAATTCGTTGTTCCATTTGTTCCAGCTCTTTTTTAAATTGGGCCATTTTTTTCATTTTCTCTTCAAGCATATCGATTTGCTTACGAAGGTTGGCGGCAACATGTTCGAGCTCTTGCCTTTTTTCCTCCTGTTCGCTAGCGTTGCGGTATTCAAAACGATGGGATTCGATCTTTTCCTTCAGCGTTAAAAAACGCTGCAGCTCTTGCAGGGAAAACCCTAATACTTCACGGGCCGCAATCGCTCTTTTTAATTGCTCAATATCTTCTTCTGTATACAGGCGCGTTCCTTTCTCGCTGCGTTCAGGGGGTTTAATTAAGCCGATTTCTTCATAGTAGCGGATCGCCCGCTTTGTTAATCCTGTTTCTTTGGCGACGTCGTCAATTTTGAACCGTTTCATTGTCGTTCCTCTCGCTTTATTTATGTAATAAAGGTTGCTACCATAAATATAACATTAACGTTAACGTTAGATTTTGTCAATGGGAAATAGGATTTATTTGGAAAAATATAGTCAAGAGGGTGAAAAATAACGGTAAAAAAAGCGGCTATCCCGTTCAACGATAAAGGGAAAGTCGCTTTCAAAGGCAAGGGAAACTATTCGGTTGTCCGCTTTTGTTTTAACACCTCTTTTACAGCCGCTTCGATTTCCTGATAACTGGTGCAGCGGCAAATATTTGATTCGAGCCATTCTTGAATGGTGGCATCATCAGCATCGGGTTTTGTTTCCGTCAAGGCGTAGGCGTTCATAATAAAGCCGGGGGTGCAATAGCCGCATTGGAAGGCGAAGTGTTCGATAAACGCGCGCTGAATCGGCGTATTATGAAGACCTTCGATTGTAGTAATCTCCTTGCCAACCGTTTCGATGGCAAGCATCATGCACGATTTGATTGGGATGCCGTCAACTAATACGGTGCAGGCGCCGCAGTCGCCGTTTAGACAGCCAGGCTTTGCTCCGGTAAGACCGAGTTCGTTACGGAGAACAAAGAGCAATGTATCAGCTTGGCGGGCGACAACAGATCTCATTTCCCCGTTTATTAGCAATTGCATTTCACATTTGGTTGAGGATTCCATTTGCTTACTCCCCTCCCAGCTCGTCAATAATATCGAACAGCATTTGTTTGAGCACAAACAGACGGTACGCTGCCGATCCTTCAATATCGTCTAAAATTGGGTGCGGCAGTGCTTCGATTGCCCCCACGACGCGGTCATGTACGGAGAGATGGCGCGCATTTAATCGCTCTTCCATCTCTTTGGAACGGAACGGAAACGGGCACACGCCACTTAGTGCCACGCGAATTTGCCCATCTTTTTTGATGGCGGCGGCGGTGACAAGCGGGTATCCGACTTCGCCTTGTTTGCGGCGCTTGCGATGGAAATGGGGCAGTGATGCGTAGGAGCGGTCGACTTTCATTTGTACGAGAAATTGCCCGGGTTTTAATTGAATATGCTGTTGAAAGACGTCATGAATGCTGCATTGTTTTACGCCGTCTTTTCCGGCAATGACTGCTTGACTGTCAGAAAGCAGAAGCGGCAATACCGTTTCACGGTAAAAAATTTGCCCGCAAATATTGCCGCCAAGGGTGATTTGGTTGCGCGCTGTTCGGTCGGCGACTTCGCTCGCCGCTTTCGTCAAGAGCGGAAACGGATTGGCCTCTTCTAATGCGGTCAGCGACAATGCCGCTCCGAGCACGAGTTCGTGCGGATTGGATTCCAGCGCTCGGCATTCGGGAATATGTTTAATGTCAATGACCGCGTCGGCGGCAACAAGATGGAGGCGGGAGAGCGTAATAAATTCTGTTCCGCCTCCGTAATAGAGCGGTTTTTTGCCCTGCTGCTGCAAGATGTCAAACATTTGCACCGCTTCTTCAATGGAGCGGGGGCGATGATAAGTAATCTCAAATGGAATCATGGCCGTCACCTTTCTTTTTCCGCCAAATCAGCTCAGGGAACAGCGGCAGTTCATTGAGCGGCACTTCCGCAGCGAGCGACAAAGCGTTTGCCAATGCGGCTGGCATGCCGATCAGCCCGTGCTCGCCGGCGCCGCGCGCCCCGTATGGCGCATCGATTTGCGGTGTTTCGATAAACTCGACAATATATTCCGGATGTTCGCCGAAGCGAATTGGCTGATAAGTGCGAAATTGTGGGTTCAGCACCCGTTCGTAGCGGTCGAATAAAAACGTTTCGCGGCTCGCAAAACTCAGTCCCATGCTCATTGCTCCCGTCGCCTGCCCAAGTGCGGCTTTCGGATTGAGCACTTTGCCGATATCAATGACGGCGAACGCTTTGAGGATTTTATACGTGTAGTCGCGGCGGTTGAATTCAATTTCCACTCCTTCCGCGCCGACCGTCCATTCTGGTCCCGGTTTGCCCGCTCCCGTTTCTTTGTCGAGTGGGGTCATGTGGCGCAAAATATAGTTTCCCCGTCCGATGATTTGCCCGCCGATCGCATTGCCGTTTGGATATTTGTAGCCGTAGGCGATGTCTTTAACCGGGACATAGATGCTAGGGTCATCGCGTAAAAATACTTTTCCGTAGCCAACTTCTAAATCTTCCACCGATGCGCGGAGTACGCAAGACGCGATCGCTTTTAGCTGGCGGATGGCGTCGTCCGCCGCTTCGAGCGCTGCCCTTCCTGCCATAAAGGTGCCGCGGCTTCCGACCGTTTTCCAATGTTCAGGGGTTGTTTGCGTATCGATGTCCATTTTCACGTGGACATCGTTGATGTCCATTTTTAATTTTTCAGCAACGATTTGGGCGAGGATCGTTTTCGTTCCGGTTCCGATTTCAACGACGCCGGAGATGACATTGACGCTTCCGTCGGGATTAAATGTTAAAATGACGCCGGAACTGGCATCGGGGTCAATCGTGGATGTTTTCCACGCGCAGCTGATGCCTTTCGCCCGTACGGTATAAGCATCGATTTCGATGCGCTGCCATTCGTCCCATTCCATTAGCTCGCGCAAACGATCGAGGCAGGCTGGCAAGTCGCCAACATTGCTGCGGTTTAACAGCACTTGCGTCGGGGTGGTATGGCCGGGGCGAATTGCGTTTTTGCGCCGCAATTCCCACTTGTCCATATTCAGCTTTTCGGCAAGCAAGTCTAGTGCGCGTTCGATGGCAAAAGCTTGTTCACTATGGCCGAAGCCGCGAAATGGAGTGGCATATGGATGATTCGTATAGACGCATAACGAATCGCACCAGACGTTTTCGATATGATATGGTCCGGTGCAGTCGACAGCAGCGGCGCGGCTGACATCGATCGCTTTATCGGAATACGCGCCGCCGTCAAATAAAAACAAAATTTCCGCCGCTTTGATATAGCCGTCTTTTGTGGCGCCAAGCTTGACGGTGGCCTCCAGGCCGATATGGACCGGAGAGGTGATCATATCTTCTTCCCTTGTATTCCAGACGCTGACCTTTCTTCCCCCCACCGCTTTCGCTGCCAGATAGGCGAGAAGCTCGAGCTGCACAGGCGCTTTTCCGCCGTACGCTCCGCCGACAAGCGGGGTATGGACGATAATGTTGCCGACATCTTCTCCAAAATAGGTGCTGATGAGCCGTTTAATCATAAATGGTGATTGGGAGGAAGCGGAAATAACGATTTTGCCGTCGGGAAGAATTTCTGCAGTGGCGCATCTTGTTTCCATTGCCACGTGGTCGGAAGGGGAAAAGGCCACGCTCGTTTCCACAATGACGTCGCTTTCCGCCCAGCCCCGTTCCATATTGCCTTTGCGGATTTTCGTGCGGTGGGCGATGTTTGTATTCGGTTCGGGATAGGTATGTTCGTTCTTTTGATAGCTTCCTAGCTGTTCATGGATGAGGGGGGCTCCTTCTTTTAGCGCTTCGCTTGGCTTGCCGATGGCAGGAAGAGGTTCATAGACGACATGAACAAGGTTGGCCGCCTTTTCTGCCTGCACAAGCGTATCGGCGACGACGACGGCAACGACTTCGCCATGATAGCGCACTTTATCAAAGGCGATGGGAGGACGATCGCGCAAGTCTTCTCCTGTCAGTGGCAGGCCTTCGCCGGTGATGATCGCGCGCACGCCGGGGATGGCGCGCGCCTTTTCGGCGTCGATCGCGCGAATGCGCGCATGGGCGTACGGGCTAGTAACGAGTTTGGCATGGAGCATGCCTTTTTCTTTGAAATCGTTCGTGTATTTTGCTCTTCCTGTCACTTTGTCCCATGCTTCTTTGCGAATGACGCTTTTACCGATAGCCATCGCATTCCTCCCTTTTTTCGCTTTGTTTGATGGCATGTAGGCTCTGTTATCATTGTATTCTTTTAGAAAATGGCCATGACTGAAAAATAAAGAAGCCAGCGTTTCGAGATGCCGAAACGCTAGCTTCTTTCCACATCTGGATCATTTTTTATTTTCCGCTTATTTAACCGTCCGGCTTGTTTGGCGGCTTCACGCAACAAAAATTCAATATGGGCGTTGACGCTGCGGAACTCGTCTTGCGCCCACTGTTCAATTACTTCATACAAAGCTGGGTCCATGCGCAGAGGGAAATTTTTCTTTTTTGCCATAGCACTCCACAACCGTTAATATAGACTGCCGGTGTTAATGACCGGCTGGGTCGCCCGTTCCGAAACAATGGCGACCATTAAGTTGTTGACCATATTAGCCTTTCGTTCATCATCTAACTCTAAAATTCCCTCTTTGTCAAGCTGCTCGATCGCCATTTGCGCCATAGAGACCGCACCTTCGACGATTTTTTTTCGCGCTGATAAAATAGCGGCAGCTTGTTGGCGCTGAAGCATGGCGCTGGCGATTTCCGGAGAGTAGGCCAGATGGGTAAGGCGTGCTTCCATCACTTCCACTCCCGCCACGCGCAACCGCTCCTGCAGTTCGGCAGCGAGCACATCGGAAATGATATCAGCGTTTCCGCGCAGCGTAATTTCATCTTCATCGCTGAACGTATCATATGGGTATTTCGTCGCCACATGGCGAATCGCCGCCTCGCTTTGAATCTCGACAAACTCTTCATAATGATCGACGTCAAACACTGCTTTGGCCGAGTCAATGACACGGAATACAATCACGGCGGCAATCTCGATCGGGTTTCCTTGTACATCGTTGACTTTCAGCTTGCTGCTAGTGAAGTTGCGCACGCGCAAGGAAACGTTTTGACGGGTGGTGAGCGGAACGGTGAGAAATAACCCGCTGTCGCGAATCGTTCCTAAATAGCGGCCAAAGAAAATAACCACCTTTGCCTGGTTCGGCTGTACGATGGTAATGCCGGTAGCAAAAACGACTGCGACGACAAGGAATAGAGCGGCAATAACGATTTGCTCATGTAATACGCTTAGCAGCGCTACGGCAGCGAGGATAGCGATGCATATAATCCCGATAAACCCATTCATATACCATGCTTTTGTTTCCTTCATCGACTTCGCTCCTTTAATATCTAATTTATATTAAAATGATATCACATTTTGAAATAAATGTAAATGATTTATTCTCTTCATTCTAATAATTTGCTAATATATTAAATTGTTAAAATGTGGTAAATGTTGATTGACAGAACAAGAAAATAAACGATACAATATTTTTAGAAAATTAAAATAAAACAGGTGTGTAGCCACATGCTAAAAGAAGCAAAAGCGCGGATTGGCCGAAACGCCATATTGCTGGCGATGCTCGACGGAGAAGAAGAACTCGAGATCAAAAGGAATTTAGATCATTTATCATGGCGTTATTGTAAAGGAAAAGTCGGCTCGATGGAGCCGCAAAAAATTGTCGCTGCGATTGAAACGGCGGCAAAGCGCAACCATGTCGTCGACGGTGAGCTGTATCGGGAAATGCACGCGCTCTATCATGCGGTCGTCGAAGCGGTGCAAGGCGTAACGAGGGGGCAAGTGGAGCTAGGAGATTTAATGAGAACAGTCGGCCTTCGTTTCGCTGTTGTCAGAGGGACGCCGTATGAAAATGCGGCGGAAGGGGAATGGATTGCTGTTGCTTTATACGGGACGATCGGCGCGCCGATTCGCGGGTTGGAGCATGAGACGGTCGGATTAGGAATCAATCATATATAAAGCCTATAGCGATGAGTTTAGGAGGAGGCTGAATGCTGTGACGTTCAAATTCACAGCGGCAGCCTCCTTTTTGATTTTTACGAAAAAGGAGCGGAGAGAAAATGGTCATATTAACGGGAAATACATTGACGATAGAGGAAGTCAAACGCGTTCTTTATCATGGCGAACTCGTCATTGCCTCAGAAGAAAGCATGAAAGCGGTGGAACGAAGCCGGAAAGCAGTCGAGGACATCGTCGCGAAACAGCAAATCGTTTATGGCATTAATACCGGGTTCGGAAAGTTTAGCGATGTGCTGATTGACGCCAATGACGTCGAACAGCTGCAAGTTAATTTAATTCATTCGCATGCGTGCGGAGTCGGCGAACCGTTTCCGGAAGAGGTGTCGCGGGCGATGCTTTTGTTGCGGGCGAATGCCTTATTAAAAGGGTATTCGGGGGTTCGGCCGATCGTTATTGAACGGCTGCTCGATTTAATTAACGCGCGCATTCATCCCGTCATTCCACAGCAAGGGTCGCTCGGAGCCAGCGGGGACTTGGCGCCGCTTGCCCATTTAGCCCTTGTGTTAGTAGGGGAGGGGGAGGTATTTTATTACGGCAAGCGAATGCCGGCGTTGGAAGCGATGTCAAAAGAAGGAATTGCGCCAATTGCGCTGAAAGCAAAAGAGGGGCTGGCGTTGATTAATGGAACGCAGGCGATGACGGCGATGGGAGTAGTGGCTTATATCGAAGCGGAGAAGCTGGCGTATGAAAGTGAACTGATTGCGGCGATGACGATGGAAGGGCTGCGCGGCATTATTGATGCGTTGGATGAGCGGATTCATGTGGCCCGCGGATTTCCACAGCAAATCGATGTCGCTATGCGCATCCGCGGCTATTTGGCCGGCAGCCAGCTGACGACGAAACAAGGGGAATTGCGCGTGCAAGATGCGTATTCGCTCCGCTGCATTCCGCAAGTGCACGGGGCATCGTGGCAGGCGCTCGATTACGTTAAAGAAAAACTGGAAATCGAGATCAATGCGGCCACCGATAATCCGCTTATTTTTGACGATGGCGCCGCTGTTATTTCAGGCGGAAACTTTCATGGACAACCGATTGCCTTGGCGATGGATTTTATGAAAATCGCCGTAGCGGAATTGGCCAACATATCAGAGCGGCGCATTGAGAGGCTTGTCAACCCGCAATTAAATGATTTACCGCCGTTTTTAAGCCCGCAGCCGGGCTTGCAGTCGGGGGCGATGATCATGCAGTATGTAGCGGCATCGCTCGTATCGGAAAACAAAACGCTCGCCCATCCGGCCAGCGTCGATTCGATTCCATCGTCGGCCAACCAAGAAGATCATGTCAGCATGGGGACGATTGCAGCGCGCCACGCTTATGCGATTGTGCAAAATGCAAGGCGGGTGCTGGCGATTGAACTGATTTGCGCATTGCAGGCGGTCGAGTACCGCGGCGTAGAAAAAATGGCGGCAAAAACGCGGCAGTTTTACGAAGAAGCGCGCAACATCCTGCCGCCGATTATCCATGACCGTGTATTTTCCCGCGACATCGAAGTGATAGCACAATGGCTTAAGCAGATGGATGAGACGTTTTGGCGGAAAGCAAGCCAATATTCGTAAAAAGAGAAATCGCTTTGGTACCGCAAGCTTGCTAGGTTTACTGGCAGCTTGCTTTTTATTTAAAGGAAACACCGGCAAGTTGATGACTAGAAATATTTACGGTAAGATGAAAGAAAGACAAGCTATGAGTGATTGGAAGATTAATAGCGGCGAAAAAAGAGAAGAGGTGTGCTTATTTGACAATTTCTTCAGAGGCGTTGTTGGCATTATTGAAAATCATTGCGATTGATATCATTTTATCCGGCGACAATGCCGTGGTTATTGCGATGGCGACCCGCAAGCTGCCGAAGCATCAGCAAAACAAAGCGATTTTTTGGGGAACAGGCGGCGCCGTTCTCTTGCGTATTTTATTTGCCGCTGTCATTGTCTTTTTGCTAGAAATACCGTTCGTTCATTTGGCAGGCGGGCTATTGCTTCTATGGATTGCCTATAAAGTGCTGGTTGAACGGGAGGAAGAAGCGCATATTCAGTCATCAGACCGCTTGTTGAAAGCGATTATGACGATTATCGTTGCCGATGCGGTAATGAGTTTGGATAATGTTGTGGCGGTAGCGGGAGCGTCAGAAGGACATATCGGCATGATCGCCTTCGGTGTGGCCATCAGCATTCCGATTATGATTTTCGGCTCAAAAGCCATTATGAAGGTGATGGAAAAATATCGCTGGATTGCCTATGCCGGATCGGGAATTTTAGCATGGACGGGCGGAAAAATGATGATGGAAGATGAGGGATTTATGCGTCTTCTTCATCTTCAGGAGGGACCGCTCACTTACGCGATTACCGTAGGATTAACCATTTTCGTATTAGCTGCCGGATATGTGACGAATAAAAAGGCGGAAAGCAAGGAAGGAACGATGGCTTAAGAAAAGGAAATTTTCTTTCTCTTTCTGCGGATGGGAGGGAGAGAAGCAAAACAATGAAGCTCGACCATATTTTAGTGACTGGAAGGTTGTATGCGGAAATGGCGCCATTGTTGCAACAAAAGCGACCGGATAAAAACTTCCGCTTTGTCGCGGAAGAAGCGATTTGCCGTGATGATTTTTTTTGGGCTGATGTGTATGTGGGCTTTCGGCCGGTTCCTTCCTTTGAATTTGGCAACATTCGCTGGGTTCACTCACTTGGTGCCGGGGTCGATGCGTTTTTATGGAACCGGGAGTGGAAAGAAGATGTGGTTCTAACAAGGACGATCGGCACATTTGGCGAACAAATTAGTGAATATTGCCTTAGCTATATGCTTCGGGATTTACAATGCCATGATGTATATGGATGGTATCAATCCCAGCGGCAATGGAAGCCGGTCGCGCCAACGTTGCTGCGGACGCAATGCGTCGTCATTTATGGAACAGGCGAGATTGGACAGCAGATTGCCCGTCACCTGCGTCTGTTTGGCATCGCGCCAATCGGTGTTTCATTAAGCGGACGGCAAAAGCCGCATTTTTCCAAAGTGTTTTCTGTCACGCAGGCGGAAGAGGTGCTGCCAAAAGCAGATTGGATTATTGCCGCACTTCCGCTGACAAAACAAACGTATCATCTGTTTGACGAAAGGTTTTTTTCTCTTTTAAATAACGTTTGCTTCATCAATGTCGGCAGAGGGGCAACCGTAGATGAAATGGCGTTATGGAGCGCATTGGAGACCCGTCATATTCGTCTTGCTGTTTTAGACGTGGTAGAAGAGGAGCCATTACCGGCGGAGTCACCGTTATGGCAGCATCCAAACGTTATCATTACGCCGCATATCGCCGCGCTGACATCGGCGGAGGAAGCGGTGGACTGCTTTTTGCAAACGCTGCGGCGAATCGAGAATAATGAGCCGCTTTTCAACCGAGTAGATATCGAAAAAGGGTACTAAAAACGGGCGTGTCCATTTTGCGACATGCCCGTTTTTTATTAACGATCGGTAACGACCACATAAGTCGCTTTCATTGGACCGTGAACTCCGACGACTAAATTCATCTCAATATCGGCCGAGTTGCTTGGGCCGGTAATAAAGTTAACACACGAAGGAACGAGCTGCCCTTTTTCGATTTGTTCATGAATGTAAGCAGCGGCTTGGGTCATGCGCGGCACAACGGTGCTTTTAGCGATGATCGAGATATATGTTTTCGGCAAAAAGCTGACGGTGCGCCCTTTTCCATTTCCGCTGAACAGCACGACCGTTCCTGATTCAGCCAGCGTAATGTCGCTAAACGTAATGCCGACGTTCGCTTTTTCGGCAAAATCGATATTTTTTCTACCTAGCGCAGCGTTCCAAACGTGAACCTCCACGCTTTCGTTAGGCCATTCACGGCGCAGCAAGTCGGTTAATCCATATTCGTCAAAGCGCGGATCGTCCCATGTGACAACCGGACCGCCCCCGTATTGGACAACGACTTGCTTCACTGTTTCCGCTAGCGTGTCGCATGTCGTTTCTACATATTGGGTGTGAATGAGTGCGCATTGTTCTTTTAACACCGCCAATAAATCGTCTTGGCTGTAGCCTTCAAACACTTTCCATTGCGGCTGGTGCTTCCAATGTGGGCGGGATACCCCTGATACGCGGCGCTGCCGCCCGAGCCGGTCGGCAATCGTTTGTAAAAAAGCTTCGCGGTTATAAATTGCTCCGGTCTTCATTGCTTATACCTCCTTTTTGATGTTCGCGGAACCAGTCGCGGAATCGTTCTTTATTCGGCGCCGGAAATTCACGGCTTTCCGTCCACGCCTTCAGCGGGCCAGGACCTTTAGAAATGCGGTCATCGCTCGTAAATGGTGCCAAGGCGCTTGGCGCGACCTTCGAGCCGAATTGATAGAGAAACGGTGAAGAGGTTCCTAACCGAAATGCTTTCATCGCCAGCCGTTCTGCCACCGGCGCTTTTCCTTCCCGCTCGACAATGACTTGGCGGTGCTTTAACAGCAATTCATGAAGCGGAATTTTAATCGGGCAAACTTCCGTACAGGCTGCGCAAAGGGAGGAGGCGTACGGCAGCTCTTTATAATCGTCATATCCGCCTAGCAACGGTGACAGGACAGCGCCGATCGGTCCAGAATAAATCGAGCCGTAGGAATGTCCGCCAATGTGGCGGTACACAGGACAGACGTTGACACAAGCTGCGCAGCGGATACATTGCAATATGGACTGAAATTCTGTGCCAAGGATGGTGGATCGGCCATTATCAACAATCACAAGATGAAATTCTTCCGGGCCGTCGACGTCTCCTTCATCGCGCGGGCCAGTTAATACGGTAACATAGCTCGTTAGTTTTTGCCCGACAGCGCTGCGTGTCAACATGCTGACGAGCACTTCCATTTCCTCAAATGTTGGCACGATGCGTTCCATCCCCATGACGGTAATCTGTGTTTTTGGCAGCGACGTCACTAAATCCGCATTTCCTTCATTCGTCACCAGCGTAATCGATCCGGATTCCGCAATGGCAAAATTGCAGCCGGTAATGCCGATATCGGCGGTGAGGTATTCGCGGCGCAGCACTTCCCGTGCATGAAGCGCCAGCTCCTCCGGTTTTTCCGATTTTTGATAGCCAAGTTTGCGGCGGAAAACGTCGCGAATTTGCTCTTTATTTTTATGGAGGGCAGGACCAACGATGTGCGAAGGAGGATCATGGTCATCAATTTGCAAAATGTACTCGCCAAGGTCTGTTTCAATCACTTCACAGCCGATTGCTTCTAACACAGGGTTTAAGTTAATTTCCTCCGTTACCATCGATTTCGATTTCACGATTTTTTTTGCCTTTTTTTGCATGGCAACATTGCGGATGTAATTGTTCGCCTCTTCCGCCGTTTTTGCGAAAAAGACGTGGCCCCCGCGTTTGGCAACGTTTTCACTTAACTGCATTAAATAATAATCTAAATTTTCTAGGGTATGCTGGCGAATTTCCTCGCCGAGAGAGCGCCATTCTTCCCAGTTGCCAAGCTCTTTCGTAACCCCGATCCGTCTTTCGTACCCACGGTCCTGCATACTGGCTACCGCACCGCGCATAAATTGGTTATGTAGGTTCGTTTCTACTCGCTCCCAGAACGGTTGATTTCCTATTTTCATTGGCATATCAGAATCCCTCCTTTTAACGACTGTTTAACACTTCGGCAATGTGCATGACTTTAATCGGTTTTCCTTGCCGCTCGATGCGTCCGCCGATATTCATTAAACATCCGCAATCGGCTCCGATCAGATAATCGGCTTGTGTCTCTTCAATATGTTCAATTTTTTCGTCCACCATCTGTTCGGAAATCGGCCCCATTTTTACGGAAAAGGTTCCGCCAAATCCGCAGCATTGGTGGGCATTTGGCAATGGAACAAGTTCCAGTCCTTTTACGTTTTTTAATAACCGGAAAGGCGCTTCTTTCACGCCAAGCAGCCTTGTCATATGGCATGACGTATGGTAAACGGCGCGTCCTTCGAGCTTGGCACCGACATCTTCTACCTTCAGCACGTCAACAAGAAATTGTGTTAGTTCATACGTTTTCGCAGCCAACGCTTTCGCTTTTGATTCCCATTCCGGATCACCGTGGAAAATGTGAGGGTATTCCTTAAACATGGATGCGCACGAGCCGGAAGGAGTGACTACGTAGTCGGCGTGGGCAAACGTGCGGATCATATGCTTCATCGCTTCTTTTGCCTCTTTGGCATAACCGCTGTTGTAGGCAGGTTGCCCGCAGCATGTCTGCGCTTCTGGAAACTCGACTTCGCAGCCTAGCCGTTCCAACAGCTCTACCGTTGCTTTTCCCGCGTTCGTATAGAACAAATCGACAAGACAGGTGACGAACAAGGAAACTTTCATGGTAAATCTCCTTCCACATATAATAGTAATAGGATGAAGTGAACAGGTCATCAGATGACTTTGTATGTATTTATTATATACTATTTTCAGAGAATAGAAGTAGATTTTGACGCAATTTTTGTAAAATAAAAAAAAGCACTCAGTTGTTTCGCTGAGTACTTATATATTGATGAAGCACGTTTTCTACGTTAGTCAGATGCTGAAGCATCCGTTCCTGGGCGGCTTCCGCGTTTCCTTCTTTAATCGCTTCAAAAATTTCGGTATGGTCGTGCAGAAGCTTTTCCGTTGTCGTCTGCTTCGAAAACAGCCAAATTCGCCGCGTTTCCCGCATCGCTTCGACCATCATTTCCGATACGCTGTTCATTAAGCTGACTAAAATTGGATTATGGGAAGCGGCGGCAACGGCCATATGAAAAGCAAGATCCGCTTTTTCGCCAAGTTCGTCGTTACCGATGCCTTCTTTCATGTCGCGAAGCGCTTGTTCCATCGCAATCAGATCGTGATCCGTCCGTTTTTGTGCCGCTAAAGAGGAGGCGCCGGCTTCAAGAAGCTTGCGCACTTCAAGCAAGTGCCAAATATCCTCTTTGTTCATCAGCACGGCCATGGAAAGCGGGAACGTGAGCATCGTCGGGTCAAATTCGCGCACGTACGTGCCTTCTCCTTGCTTTAATTCGATCAATCCCATCGCTTTTAACGCGGTCAGCGCCTCGCGAATGGCAGCCCGTCCTACTTGGAACTTTTCGGCAAGCTGTTGGACAGAGTCCAATTTATCTCCAGGTTTTAGTGCACCTTTTTTGATCATATCAAAAATCGCTTCCGCTACTTCCTCATAAATCTTTTTTGTTTTAATGCGCTTAAAATTCAATGCATTCACCTCGATACCGCAAAACTCAATATTTTGCCTTCTTATCTATAGACTTGCGGGCACATCTTTTTGTTGGAATGTAAAAGAATTCCCATTGTTTTATATATTATACATCCAATACAAAGGAAACAAGTAATTTTCTTTGTCCTAGGAAATTTTGGAAAGTAAATGAAAATTTAAAAAAATTAAAAAACACCTATTGTGTTTTCTGGAAATCATCTCTATAATTTTATTATCCGGTCATCTGATGACTGAGGATGAACTTCATTATAGGGATGGGAGAATAGCTTCATTACATTTACACAAAGGGGGAGGATTGTTTATGCAGTGGAAGCAGGATTTTACGCCCATCGCAGACCATCTTTGGCTGTCAGCCATCGTGGCACTCATTCCAATTTTATATTTTTTCTGGGCACTCGCTATCAAGCGAATGAAAGGGTATGTTGCTGGGGTTACAACATTGCTTCTTGCTTTGCTAATTTCTGTAATCGCTTACAGAATGCCGGCGGGAATGGCCGTCATGTCGATGACACAAGGGGCGGTTTACGGGCTGTTGCCGATTGGTTGGATTATTATTACTTCTGTCTTTTTGTATAAACTGACCGTTAAAACCGGTCATTTTGACATTATTCGCAATTCGGTGACATCGATTACAGAAGACCGCCGCTTACAGGCATTATTGATTGCGTTCTCATTTGGAGCATTTTTGGAAGGGGCTGCTGGATTCGGAGCGCCAGTAGCGATTTCCGCAGCATTGCTCGTTGGGCTGGGATTTAATCCGTTATATGCGGCGGGAATCTGTTTAATTGCTAATACCGCTCCGGTTGCGTTCGGTGCTATCGGAATCCCGATTATCTCGATGGAAGGACCGACGGGCATTCCAGCAATGGAAATTTCAAAAATGGTAGGGCGGCAATTGCCTTTTCTATCCATATTTATTCCATTCTATCTTGTGCTTATTATGGCAGGATGGAAAAAAACAATGGAAGTATTGCCGGCGATCATTGTGTCGGGGGTTTCTTTTGCGATTACCCAATACTTTAGCTCGAACTTCCTAGGTCCTGAACTCCCTGATATTTTATCCGCTTTAGTGTCGATGTTTGCGTTAGCTGTTTTTTTGAAATTTTGGAAACCAGCAAGCACGTATCGTTTTTCAACGGAATCGGAAGTGGCAGCGACTGCTCAGGCCAAAGCGGTTTCCTACACAGGTGGGCAAGTGTTTAAAGCTTGGTCTCCGTTTCTAGTGCTAACGGCATTTATTTCTCTATGGGGGATACCACAAGTAAAAGCAGCGTTGACAGGGCATTATGAGGGAACAAACGGATTGTTAAAGTTAATCAATACGATTGGCTACCATCTGACATTTATGCCGGAAGTGCCGGGATTGAACAATAAAATTATCAATGCGAGCGGTCAGCCGATTGCGGCAGTATATAAATTAGAATTGCTTGGCGCGGCCGGTACGGCGATTTTGTTCGCGGCATTCGTAACGAAATTTATTGTCAACATGTCTTGGAAAGACTGGGGACGTACATTTATCGAAACGTTGGATGAATTAAAGTTCCCAATTATAACAATCGCTTCGGTAGTCGGCTTTGCTTATGTCACCAACGCTTCCGGTATGAGCACGACGCTCGGTATGGCGTTGGCGAAAACAGATGCCTTGTTCCCGTTCTTCTCGCCATTTTTAGGGTGGCTCGGCGTGTTTATTACTGGTTCCGATACGTCTTCGAACTTGTTGTTTGGCAACTTGCAAAAGATAACGGCGACATCCATCGGCATGGATCCGGTTTTAGCGCTGGCGGCAAACTCTTCCGGCGGGGTTGTCGGGAAAATGATCTCGCCGCAGTCCATTGCAGTTGCATGTGCGGCAGTAGGTCTGGCCGGAAAAGAGTCCGATTTATTCCGGTTTACCGTGAAGCATAGCATTTTCTTAATTATTTTGATTGGCATTCTTGTATTCTTGCAGTCTAATATTTTATCATGGATGATACCATAACGTGTTTAGATGGGGAGGGACGGTGCTTAGCGGACAACATGAAGAGTGCGCTAGGCGCTGTCCTTTTTCCGTACCCATGATGAAATCGACATGTTGCGAAGCGGAAAAGGAAAAAGGTAGATGAAAGGGTGAGAAACTTGATTTCCAACGAGGTAAAACAGCAATTGATCCGCATTGTTGGGGCGGAAAATTACGATGATTCCAAAGCAGGGAGACTCGTATATTCCTATGATGCCACCCCGCAATTTCAATCGCTGCCTGATGCGGTGATTGCACCAAGAAATACGGAGGAAGTTTCGCAAATTGTGAAAATTTGCAATGAGCACCGCATTCCAATTGTTCCGCGCGGGTCGGGGACGAACCTTTGCGCGGGCACGTGTCCGGTCGAAGGCGGAATTGTTCTTGTGTTCAAGCATATGAACAAAATTTTAGAGATTGACGAAGAAAATTTAACAGTTACCGTCCAGCCTGGAGTGATTACGCTCGATTTAATCCATGCGGTCGAGGCGAAGGGCTTATTTTACCCGCCGGATCCGAGTTCGATGAAAATTTCGACGATTGGCGGAAACATTAATGAAAATTCAGGAGGCCTACGCGGGCTAAAATACGGGGTTACCCGCGATTATGTAATGGGGCTTGAAGTGGTGCTCGCCAACGGAGACATCATTCGCACTGGCGGTAAATTGGCCAAAGACGTAGCTGGATATGATTTAACCCGTCTGTTCGTCGGTTCGGAAGGGACGCTTGGTGTTATTACGGAAGCAACATTGAAGCTGATTCCAATGCCGGAAACGAAGAAAACGATGCTTGCGCTATATGAAGATCTTGAGGCGGCGGCCCGCTCGGTTTCGAAAATTATCGCCAACAAAATTATTCCAACTACCCTTGAATTTCTCGATCAACCGACATTGGAAGTAGTAGAAGCATACGCGCAAATCGGCCTGCCAACCGATGTTAAAGCGGTCCTGTTAATTGAACAGGACGGGCCGAAGGAAGTGGTGGAGCGCGATATAAAAAAAATGGCGGAAATTTGCAAAAATGAACAAGCCGTTTCTGTACAGCTCGCCCGCTCCGAAGAAGAGGCTGAGGCACTGCGCACGGCACGACGCACAGCCCTGTCTGCGCTCGCCCGCCTCAAACCGACCACCATTTTGGAAGATGCGACTGTGCCGCGTTCCGAGATTGCGAACATGGTAAAAGCGATTAATGAAATCGCGGAAAAATACAATGTGAAAATATGTACTTTTGGCCATGCCGGAGACGGCAATTTGCATCCGACATGTCCGACAGATGCGCGTGACCGTGATGAGATGGAGAGGGTCGAAAAAGCGTTTGAGGAAATTTTCGCGAAAGCGATCGAACTTGGCGGAACGATTACCGGCGAGCATGGAGTCGGAGCGATGAAAGCGCCGTATTTAGAATGGAAGCTTGGCGAAGCGGGCATTGCCGCGATGAAGGCCATTAAGCAGGCGCTCGATCCAAATAATATTATGAACCCGGGCAAAGTATTCGCAAAAAGCACAAGAAAACGGGTGGTGGTGACACGATGATGACGGAAAAAGAACGGACGATCATCCAGAAGCAGTTTCAGGAGCGGATGGATGAAGACGAGCTGATGAACTGTATGCGCTGCGGGTTTTGCCTGCCGACATGTCCGACGTACATTGAGTCGGGGTTTCAGGAATCCCACTCCCCAAGAGGACGCATCGCTCTCATGAAAGCGGTCGTCGACGGACTGATTGAGCCGGATGAAGATGTCGAGCGCTCGTTAAATATGTGTTTAGGCTGCCGGGCATGTGAGCCGGTCTGTCCTTCCGGAGTCCGTTACGGACATTTGCTTGAGGAAGCGCGCGACATTATTCAGCAGCATAAAAAACAATCTTTTCCAGTCCGCGTTGTTCGCAAGTTTGTATTTGATGAGCTGTTTCCACATCCGGAGCGGATGCGGATGGTGACGGGGCTGATCGGTTTTTACCAGCGTTCCGGTCTGCAGTCGTTCGTGCGGAAAACAGGCCTGTTAAACATCTTGCCTTCTTCGCTAAGGCAAATGGAAAAAGTGCTGCCGCATGTGCCGACGCTAAAAGAGATGAAAGAGCGACCGCATCATCTTACACCGGAAGGGACAATCAAACGGCGTGTTGCCTTTTTCGCGGGCTGCTTAATGGACACGATGTTTATGTCAACGAATGACGCGACGATGCGCTTATTGCAGTTAGCCGGATGTGAAGTGATCATCCCGCCGGCGCAAACATGCTGCGGCGCACTGCATGGGCATGGCGGGGAAAAGCAAAAAGCAAAAGAGCTGGCAAAACGAAACATTGAAGCGTTTGAACGGTTAGAAGTCGATTATATTGTGACCAATGCTGGTGGCTGTGGTGCTTTCTTAATGGAATACGACCATTTGCTGAAAGACGAGGCGGAGTGGAGAGAACGGGCGAAAGCTTTTGTGGCGAAAATAAAAGATATTTCCGAAGTGCTCGTTGAATTGGATTTTCAGCAAAAACGGCTGAAAGTCCAACCGCAAATCGTGACGTATCAAGATTCCTGCCATTTGCGCAACGTCATGAAAACTTCTGCAGCGCCAAGAAAGCTGCTCCGCGCGATTGAAGGGGTGGAATTTCGCGAGATGAAAGATGCGGATCGCTGTTGCGGGTCGGCGGGCATTTATAATATCGTCGAGCCGGAAATGTCGATGCAGATTCTCGATTACAAAATGGAAATGGCGAAACAGACAAAGGCGACCACGATTGTGACGGCCAACCCTGGCTGTCTTTTGCAAATGCAGCTTGGCATTGAGCGGACGGGACTTGCCGATCGCGTTCGCGCCGTCCATATTGTTGATTTTCTTCTCGAAGCGGCCAAAGGAATTCAGGCGTCTGAACAGGAAGAACCCATTCGTAAAACGTCATAATCGCAGAAGGAAAGAGTGGACAAGCCTTGTCTAAAGTGAAAACCCCGCGTTACATCAGTATGCGGGGTTTCTCCATCAAAGTGTTTATGGAGTCGCGCTGATCATCTTTGGTACGGCCTGGAGGGCCTTTCCGGTACCGATCGCTACCGCTTCAACCGGATTAGGAGCAGTGTAAACCGGAACGTGCAGCACGGAACTGAGCCAATGCTCGATTCCGTGAAGAAGGGCGACGCCGCCGGTTAACACAATGCCGTGGTCAATAATATCGCCGCTTAGTTCTGCCGGGCACTCTTCCAGTACCGTATGGATGGCGCCAAGAATTTCGGAAAGAGATTCTTCGATGGCTTTTTGCACTTCTGTAGAACTCAACGTCACCGCTTTTAAAAAACCGGTCACCAAGTCGCGACCATGAATAACCATGGTTCGTTCTTCATGGATGCCAGGAGCATGGCCAATTTCTATTTTAATTTGTTCCGCTGTCTGCTCGCCGATTAATAAGTTATAATGTTGCCTTACATATTGAATAATATCATCATCTAGCTGATTACCGCCGACACGAAGCGACTGGCAGGCAACGACTCCGCCAAACGAAATAATTGCCGCTTCCGTCTTGCCAGCGCCTAGATTGACGACGACATTGGCCACCGGCTCATCGACCGGCAAGTCAGCGCCAATCGCCGCGGCAACCGGTTCTTCAATTAAGTGTACTTGTTTCGCACCACAATGCTTGGCGATTTCATAAAAAGAACGGCGTTCTACGGAAGTAGCGTGAAATGGGACGCTGATGACGACATTTGGCTTTTTGACCGAAAAACCGATGCGTTTGCTGGCAAGCTTCAACACTTGTTTAAGCATCGTTGCCGCTTTGTCAAAATCAGCAATCACCCCATTTTTTAATGGATAAGTCGTTTCGACATGATTTGGGGTTTTACCGATCATCACTTTTGCCTCGTTGCCAATCGCCAGCACTTCATTCGTTTGAATATCATAGGCAATCACTGCCGGTTCGTTAAAAATAATGCCTTTATTTTTACTATATAGCAGTATATTCATCGTTCCTAAATCAATCCCAATTTCCGAAGAAGCAAACATGCCTAACACCTGCCTTTATACAAGAATGGATTTACCGAAAGCGTAAAGAGCAGTTTGAGCTAGATAAGCAGTTCCATTCATACATATATAACTTTCGATCTCATTGTTTCTTTTATGACGATAAAATGCGAAAAAGAGAAAAATATGTCGGCAGGTAATATATGGCTAAGAGGAAAATTCCCAACGGATAGAAGAAAAAAAATTTTTTTCCATGTATAAAATAAGAAAAAAGGGGAAATGAATAGTAGCGTAAAGTTTTCCAAGTATTCCCCCGATCCCCTATGAATATATAGAAGCCCTCCTATATCGGGAGGGCAACTTTTTTGTAACATAAAAACTCTCTACACATTAAGCGCACTTGCTTAACATGCCAGAGAGTTTTCGTTTCCTTATAACCGTTTTGCTCCGACATATTTTGATTTCCAATAAGAGTTATTTAGATTATCAATTTTTACTCCTTTTGATACAGCGTGAATAATTTGGTTATTTCCTATGTAGATTGCTACATGGGAAACGCCACTTTTGCCTTTGGAGGTATTAAAGAATACTAAGTCGCCAGCCTTTAATCCTGATTTATGTACCGCTTTCCCTTTTTGATACATCAGTTTAGAAGAACGAGGCAAAGTTATTCCAACTTTTTTATGTGTATAATATACAAACCCGGAACAATCAAACCCTTTTGGTGTAGTGCCGCCATATCGATATGGAGTGCCAATCAGTTTTTTCGCTTCAGCAATCAGCAAGTTTGTATTCCCTGCAGCTTCGGTGTTGGAAGTGTTTACAAATAAAGAGGAAAAAAGAACTAAAACCGATAGTGAAACTAATGCGATAAATTTTTTCATTTTCCCTAAACCCCCGACAACAAATTTTCCGATTCGACTTAATCTGACTCTAGTATAGCAAAGGAAAGCCCTCTTTTTTTTTACAGTTGAATTAAATAATGTTACAGCAAAATTACAAATATATAGGCTAGTCCTAATTTCTCGTATAATGTTTTGGTATTAGTAAAAGAAAAGAATTTTACCATATAATTCATTCAAATAAATGTACATACGCTTTGTCGAAAGAATAGGAATGAGGTGGGGAAGAATGGCCAAAATAATCTTTTCTATAATGTTCATCAAGAAGTCGAATCAATAGATGATTTATGTCGAAAGAAATCGAATATATTTTATGGATAAGTTTTCTCGTGTCTGTGAAGGGATGTATTTGCTGGCGATATATGTCCATTAGAACAGAAATCATTGGAAAAATATAAACGAGAATTAGCGTTTGAAATATTCAAAATTTTGCTGGAGATTATCGTCTAGGGCATAATATTAGTGTAAAGGTGCTCGCCGAAGGGATAGAGACGGAAACGGAAGCGGCCTAGTTAACATGTCCACCGAGAAGTCTCCCATCTCTTAACGGAGTGTAGGTGGGAGAGGTTCATGAGATAAACGTTGCGATGAAGCGCAAGGGCATTATTTTGTACCGCCGCGGCCGTATGAAGCGTTTCTCATCTTTCTGCGCAGTCAGCACCGGAACGAATTGCATATACAGGAGATGAAATGATGGACATTTTTTGGAGAATAGCGGAAGATAAAATTCGCGAAGCGATGAAAAACGGAGAATTTGACAATCTTCCTGGCTTTGGAAAACCGCTTGAACTGGAGGATTTATCCCATATTCCCGAAGACTTGCGAATCGGTTATTTGATGTTAAAAAACGCTGGTTATGTCCATGAGGAAGTCGAGTTAAAAAAAGAGTTGATGACGTTGGAAGATTTGCTGCGCTGCTGTGAAGATGAAGAGGAAAAAGAGAAATTGAAGAAGAAGCTAAATGAGAAATTGTTGCGCTGGAATGCGCTCATGAAAAAGCGCAATAAAACAAATTCCCAAGCATTGCGCGACTACCAGCGGCGAATTGATGAGAAATTCCGATAATCAATGGAGGAGCTTGCTGTGAAAAGCAGCAAGCTCTTTTTTATATGAAAGGAATATGGAATTTTGGGAAAAATAGGGGTGGAGTTGGTGAATGACATTCCTGCTCTGATGGGAGCAAAAGAAGTGGTGCGTTTCCGATGAACAAAAATTTGTCGTCGTATTAGCAGATGGAACTTTTCAACGGCTAATACCAAAATGGTATGAGCAATAACAAACGAAAAAAGGAGAGTGTGAGTCAGATGAAAAAAACATGGATTGCTTTCCTAACTGTTTTGATGCTGACCATTCCAGCAGGAGCGCTGGCAGCTAATCGTGATTCCAGCTCATCGCAACAAGGGAGTATTGTCGAAGCTAACCATGCTATGGAACATTCATTTGCCGGACATATGTTCAAGCACGGAGAGCTCGATGAACAAAAATGGATGGAAATAGTTAAACAATATACGCCAGACCAAGCCGATGAATGGAAAAAAGTTCTGAATGAGCGCAAACAATTACGGGCAAAACTGCAAGATGAACAAGTGAAAAAAGCATTGAAAGCAAAATGCAAAGAGATGAAGAAAAAGCGAGAGCAAGCGCTCGATCGATTGATTGACCGCTTGGCCAACAAAGAAATAACGAAAGAACAATTTAAGCAAGAGTTGAAGCAATTACATAAACGGAAAAAGTGGATGTCCAAAGAAGAAAAGCAAAAACTACGCGAGCTTCATGAAAAAACGTATAAAGCGATGAAAGAAAACGATAAAAAGGCAATGACCATGTTATTGCCGCAATGGCTCGAGCATATGGAACAAGAAAATAAACGGTTGGCAAAATGGATTCAAGAAGCGATGCAAAGATAATATAATGAAGAAAAAGGCCGTGGGTTTCTACACGGCCGTTTTTTGTAAAGGGGAAAATGCTATGGGATATCCAATTATGCTGAATGTCGCAAATCAAAGCGTTGTCGTCGTCGGCGGAGGGAAGGTGGCGGAACGGAAAATTCACGGCTTGCTGGAAGCAAAGGCAAAAATTACGGTCGTAGCTCCCACGATTACAACGGGGATTGAACAGTTAGTAGCAGATAAAAAACTGATTTGGCGTCAAAAAACGTTTTCTCCTGACGATTTGGAAGAAGCATGGGTTGTCGTTGCCGCAACGAACGATCGAGACGTGAACGAAGCGGTGGCGAAGGCGGCGAAGCCTTATCAGCTTATCAACATTGCCGATGACCCGGAACGGTCTAATTTTCATGTTCCTGCGGTCGTAAGGCGCGGCAGATTGACGATTGCGATTTCGACAGGCGGCGCAAGCCCGACCGTCGCCCAGCAAATTCGCCGCCAGCTCGAGGAACTGTACGATGATGACTACGGACGGTATATCGATTTTCTTTACCAATGCCGGCAATGGATTTTACGAAATGTGCACGATGAACGAAAAAGGAAAGAGTTATTTAAAGCAATTGCTGATGAATCATTTCGAAAGAGGGGGAATTGGGAGGAGGAGTTTGAACAACTGCTGGAGAATGCTATGGAAAGAGGAAATTAGGTGAAAGGAAGAGTGGGATGACAATACCAATTTATGTCGTAGATGCGTTTACGAATGAGCGGTTCAGCGGAAACCCAGCTGCTGTTTGTCTTCTTTCTGCTTCAATGCCAGAAGAATGGATGCAAAAGGTAGCGGCGGAAATGAATTTATCAGAGACGGCGTTTCTGTCCCCGTATAAAAATGGATATTTGCTGCGTTGGTTTACTCCGAATGCAGAAGTGGATTTATGCGGTCATGCGACATTAGCAAGTGCACATATATTGTGGGAACTCGGGAAGGTCCATCCCGATGAGATGATTTCGTTTTATACGAAAAGCGGCATTTTGACAGCTCGCAAAGATGGTGAGTGGATACAGATGGATTTTCCAAGTGAGCCGCCGAAACCGCTTGCTGCTTATCCGGATGAACTAATCGAAGCGCTTGGAGTGGAACCGCTATTTGTGGGAAGAAATCGGTTTGACTACCTCATTGAAATAAAGTCAGAACAACAACTGCGTGAATTGCAGCCGAACTTCACCTTATTGCGGCAAGTCAAAACGCGCGGGGTTATTGTCACAAGCCGGTCCTCAACGGAGGAATTTGATTTTCTTTCCCGCTGCTTTTTCCCTGCGATTGGCGTTTCGGAGGATCCAGTCACCGGTTCGGCGCATTGCTGCTTGGGTCCTTACTGGGAGACGAAATTAGGAAAATCATTGCTTATCGCTTATCAGGCGTCGAAAAGAGGAGGAGTAGTCAAAGTAGAAGTAAATAATGATAGAGTAGGACTGTCTGGACAAGCAGTAACCGTATGGAAAGGTGAATTAATAGACTGATAGAAGTATGGAACAAGCAACTTTCCCGCTATGGAGAAAGTTGCTCATTGTTTCAATCATCCCATTTATACGTCCAAAACCGTTCGGTCTTCAGCCATTCTAACACGTCGCCGCCGCGTTTTTTCGCCGCTTTCATCAATCCTTCCGTTTGTGAGCGGTGCGCTTGGATGGCAGCAAGTTTTTTGTCGATGACCGAACTGACATCGCGAATGACATCTGGCTTGCCCAAGTCTTGCTCACAGTTTTTCGCGAACGCGACGCAGTGAACGGTCGGACGCTTGTCTTTTGGCAGGCGCTTGAGAGCGCGAATGACGGCAGCGCCGCATGCGTCATGATCCGGATGGACGCTGTAGCCAGGGTAAAACGTAATGACGAGCGATGGGTTTGTTTCGGCGATAATTTCGCCGATGTGGTCAGCGAGCAATTCTTCATCTTCAAATTCCACCGTTTTATCGCGGTAACCGAGCAGTCGCAAGTCATGAATGCCAATCACTTTACATGCTTCTTCCAATTCTTTTTTGCGGATCAGCGGCAGTGTTTCACGGTTCGCAAACGGCGGCACCCCCATGTTTCGCCCCATTTCGCCAAGCGTTAAGCAGGCATAGGTGACGGGTGTCCCGTTTTCGACGTGCTGTGCCAACGTCCCCGACACCCCAAACGCTTCATCGTCAGGGTGAGGAAATACGACGAGTACGTGTTTTTCTTTCATGATTCATCCCTCCCTCATGCGTTAAAACGGCTCTTGGCTTAGCTGCAGGGCAACCGCTAATCTTCCTTCGTAATCATGGCCGGCTAATAGCAGCTGGCCTTTTTCGGTTATTTCCCAATGGGTTAATCCTTCCGCATACACCCAGCCGAAGTCAAGTTTTAAGCCAACACGGTACGGTCCGTTTCCGACGATTTTCCCGCGGCTGAAACGAATAAGACCGTTGCGAATATAGGCGCCAGCGGAAAAGAAACCTTCATTGTGATGAGAAGCGTACGCACCGTTCGTTGTTTCTAAATGTATGTATACGTCTTGATTGGCGAAAAAGCTGATGGCTGCTTGTACTTCGCGAACGTCAATGGGCTGCAAGCAAATCTCCTCCCTAGTCATTCATTTTTTACTATTTTACATGAAACAAGCGAAAGAGCGGAAATATTTCGTTCTACAAAATTTTTTATTATAATAAAAAAGAACACACATCCAAGACTCATCAATAGAGAAATATGCACCAATATAAAAAAGAGGTGGTATTGGTGAGTTTTCAAGGCAATGGTGTAACGTTTTTAAACTTTGATTATACGTATGCTTCTCAAAAGCAACTGTTTCGCTTTCCGCATGAATGGATCGATTTTACCGATTTAGCACATACAAACTTGTATTGCGAGCCCGAATCTTTGCACGAGATTGAGAGACGTATACGTCTTCGTAAACAAAAAGGAGCGGTATTCATCGGAAACGGAAACTATCATTATGTTTCTTATTTGCTTATTCAAGAAATAAAAGAGCCGTTTACTCTCGTTTTATTTGACCAT
Organism: Parageobacillus sp. NEAU-HV-2; assembly: GCF_059115485.1. NCBI lineage: Bacteria > Bacillati > Bacillota > Bacilli > Caryophanales > Anoxybacillaceae > Parageobacillus > Parageobacillus sp. NEAU-HV-2. Next base: position 81,690 of record NZ_JBXUJJ010000010.1, on the reverse strand, counting down.
CATACAGATGTTGGAACTGGAGATGATCCCGTTATTTCCTGCGGCTCATGGGTATCGTATGCGCTGAATCACCCTTATTTAAAAAAGGTGATTATGATTGGTCCAAAACCTTCACAACAACATCTTCGTCTATCTCCTAATATTACTGTCTTCTCGCTCGATCGTTACAATATTTCTCCAAGTATGCTTTTTTCCGTTATTTCTACACATAGTGTCTATATTAGCATCGATAAAGATGCGCTTCGTCGCGATGATGCGGTAACAAACTGGGATCAAGGGACGATGCCGCTATCGTTTTTGCTTGATTGTCTGCGTCATCTACTACTCTATAAAAAGGTTATCGGTGTGGATGTATGCGGTGAATATCCGCAAGCTTCCATTGATGTATTCAACCCGGTTTGCCGGGAAGCCAATCGAAAAAATGAGCATGCTAACCGCTTGATTATCGAAACGTGTTTTCACTATGCATCTACGCACCCGCTTCCGGCGTAATAGGAAAAAGGGGCTGTCTTTATTGGCAGCCCTTTAATACATAATGCGAAATTGTTTTTCTTTTGGATTTACCGCTACTTCCTGCACTGACATCTTTGTTACTTTGGCAAACATGGTTCCTTCACGGATCGTGTCTATAAATAGCTGAATCGCTTCTTCATTTCCTTGCACTTCCATTTCCACTGTGCCATCGTCGTTATTTCTGACCCAGCCGGTGAGCTGCCGCTTTAGCGCCTCATACTGAGTAAAATAACGGAATCCGACGCCTTGAACACGTCCGTGAACGATGAGATGAAACCGCTTCATCTATTCTCTCTCCTTGCCAGCTGTTTTTCTATTCCCATCATACAATAGACAAGGGATTTTGTATACGTAGCCGGGGAGAAGAAAAAGGGGCCTAGGTGAAGATTAGGCTCCCTTCGCGGCGTGCAATAGTGTTTCGATGTTTTCTTTGACCAGCTGTTGCAAAAAAGGATGGTATCCTAAATAGTTGCATAAAATCCATTGCTGATGTGGCGGCTGAAAAGAGCGCAGTTTTCGTTCAATCGTTTTCATTAATACGCCAGTAAATAATAAATAAGGAACGACGAAAATTTTCTTGTAGGAAGAACGGCTTGCTTCATATAAGCCGTCTTCCAATGCTGGCCGGATGGCGGCTAAAAAGCAGACATCTACAAGCGGGACGTTTGTTTTTGCTTGCAGCAGCTTTGCGATCGCGGTGATATCGCGCTTTGTATCCGGATCGCTGCTACCTCTTCCAATGAGGAGAATCATTGATTTGCCGTCTAACGGTACTCCTTGTTCATAGATTCGGTCGATAACGACGTCAATCATCGTTTCATGGACGCCGAACGGCTTCCCATATACGATTTCCACATGGGGATGACGCTGTTTCGCTTGGCGGATTGCTTCCGGGATATCGTGTTTAGCGTGTCCAGCCGATAATAGCAGGAGTGGGAGAACAACGATGCGGGTTGCTCCTTTTTGCACGCAAATATTAATTCCGGTGATGATATCTGGTTCGGCAAGTTCAACAAAGCAAAGTTCCTGAATGGGGACGTCGATGTTTGCCTTGCACCGTTCTACAAAGGCACTCGCTTCCGCGCGAGCTTTTGCGACGCGGCTGCCGTGACAGACGTACAATATCGCTTGCATACTCCACCACGTCATAAGGCGACCGTCTGTTGTTTTTGCAGCAGTTGTTCAAACCATTGAAGGTTTGCCCGCAGTTTCACGACATCCCCAATAATGATCATGCTTGGATTTTCGATTTTTTCTTTTGCGACGACATTGGCAATCGTCGCTAAAGTAGCCGTTACCGTCCGCTGGTCTACAGTGGTTCCCCATTGAATAACGGCCACAGGAGTGGAAGGAGATTTTCCATATTTCATCAGCTGGTTGCAAATATACGGGAGATTGCTAATACCCATGTAAATGGCAAGCGTATCAATGCCTTTGGCAAGGTTTTCCCATTTGATTTCTTCTTCGCTTCCTTTCCGCTTATGGCCGGTGATGAAGGCGACGCTAGAGCTGAAATCGCGATGGGTGACCGGAATGCCGGCGTAAGCAGCGGCGGCGATTCCCGAAGTAATGCCAGGAACGATTTCAAACTCGATGCCATGCTTGACAAGTGCTTCCGCTTCTTCACCGCCGCGGCCGAACACAAACGGATCACCGCCTTTTAAACGGACGACCGTCTTTCCTTTTTTGGCGTGCCGAACGAGGAAATGATTAATCGTTTCTTGTTGCATCGTATGATAGCCCGGCAACTTGCCGCAAAAGATGAGCTCTGCATCCTTTTTCGCATAGGACAGCAGCTCCTCATTAATGAGGCGGTCGTATAAAATGACATCGGCTTGCTGGATGCATTTCAGTCCTTTGACGGTAATGAGTTCAGGGTCGCCGGGACCCGCGCCGACAAGGTATACTTTTCCCATCTTTATTTCAGCCCTTTCTCGTTTGCTTTTTTAGGAAGAATGGTGGGGTTCGCTATAGACAACGAACCCGCCGCCGCGACGAATCGGTTTTTTTTCATGTAGAGAGATATCCATATAATCAGGAACTTTTAAAAAATGTTTTTCTAATTCTACTTCAACAAGGCGAAATGCTTGTTCATCATCGGTGGCGGCGATGACGACATAGATGATCTCGCTTTTCGTTGTTACTTCAAATCGGTACAGAAACATGGCTTGTCACCTTTTATGCTACCGTGCTGACTTGCGCTAAAATGCGGTCTAGTTCTGTTTGTAGCGCTTCTATTCCGACGCGATCTAAGTAAGCTAAGAACGTTTCGCTCGGCAATTTTGTTTCCTTGAAATAGGTTAATAGCTGTAAAAGCACTTCGGAAATTCGTTCCGCATCTACTTTTCCTTTTAATTTTTGATTGTATTTGCCGCCGTTAAGCAACGTGCCGCCGACGTAAATTTCAAACGCTTCAATCATGCCTCTGTCTTTTGTTTTTGTTTTGATGCCTTGCAGGCCGATATCTCCAATTTGCCGTTGTCCGCATGAGTTAGGACAGCCAACCATATGAATCCGTACTGGAACGTCCAGTTCCAAACGTTCGTCTAAATATGCAGCGACGCGCCGCATCCGTTCTTTCGTCTCGACAAGAGCCAAATTGCAAAATTCAGTGCCGGTACAAGAAACAGAATAGCCGGTGAATGTTTTCGGACGGATAGAAATCCGTTCAAACACTTTTTCTTGTAACACCGCATCGACGTATTTATCTGGAATATTTGGAATAATTAAGTTTTGCGAATTGCATGTGCGGACTTCGCCGTTGCCGTATTGGCGAGCGATTCTCGCGATTTCGAATACTTCATCCGCGCTCAAGCGACCTACTGGCACATTAAAGCCGATGAAATTTAATCCTTCTTGTTTTTGGCGATGGACGCCGTAGAAGTAGCCAGGGTTCCAGCCTTTTTGTACGTCTTCTCCTTTCGATGGGAGAGGACCCGTAAGCTCAATTAATTTTTCTTTAAATTTATCGACGCCCCAGTCAGCGACAAGGAATTTGAGACGGGCGCGATGGCGTTTTTCGCGATAGCCGTAATCGCGGAAAATCGTTGTAATGGCGACCGCGACGTCTTTCACGCGATCTGGCGTCACGAATACATCTAACGTTTGGGCAAGGTGCGGTGCAGATGATAAACCGCCGCCGACTTTCACATGGAATCCGAGCACTTCTTTGCCGTCGATCACTTTTTTCGCCGGAGTAAAGGATAAGCAATGGATTTCCGCGTTAACCGTGTTGTAGACGTTGGCGCTGATTGACATTTTATATTTGCGTGGCAAGTTGGAGAAGTCTTCGTTATGTTGGAAAAACTCATATACTTCGCGAACGATGTCTCTTGTGTCAAACAGTTCGTCCGGGTCAATGCCGGCGAGCGGATTGCCAACGATGTTGCGAGTGATATCGCCGCAGGCGCCGGCGGTAGATAATCCAACTCGTTTTAAACGGTCAAAAATATCAGGAATTTGTTCGATTTGCAGCCAGTGGAACTGGACAGCTTGACGGGTTGTAATGTCAAACAAGCCGCGTCCGTAATCACGAGCGATGCCTGCTAACGTTTCGAGCTGCTCGTTATTTAAAATCCCAGAAGGAATGCAAACGCGCATCATAAAATAGCCGTCTTCTTTTGGACGCTGCAGGTAAAGCCCTGCCCATTTGAAAAGATCCCATTCTTCTTGCGGAATAGAAGAGAATCCGTGCTTTGCGTAATAAGGAATATCTTCAAAAATTTTTAGTCCATCTTTTTTAAGCTTTTTTAATTCCACTTTGTTTAAATTCGGGTTATTTGCCCATACTTTTTCGTATGCCATTTAAAATTCCCCCTTGATAAAATTTCGCGCGCGCAAGTAAGCAAGCACTTGATGGACGCATTCATCGATCGTGTAACGATGTGTTTCAATCGTTACTTCCGGAGAAACAGGAGCTTCATACGGAGAATCGATGCCGGTAAACTCGCGAATTTCTCCGTTTCTTGCTTTTTTATACAATCCTTTTGGATCACGTCTTTCACACTCTTCTAATGGGCATTTCACATAAATTTCGATAAACTCGTCTTTTTCTACTAAATGGCGGACAAGCTCACGATCTTGGGCAAAAGGAGAGATAAATGCGGTTAAGACGAATTGGCCGCTGTCGACAAACAGCTTTGCCACTTCGCCGATGCGGCGAATATTTTCTGTACGGTCTGCGGCGGAAAAGCCGAGATCCTTATTAAGCCCATGGCGGATGTTATCGCCGTCTAATACATAGTTTTGAATGCCAAGGTCAAATAACTTTTTTGACACGGCATTGGCGATCGTCGATTTACCGGAGCCGGAAAGCCCGGTAAACCATAAGATCGCGCTGTGATGCCCGTTGCGCTTGCGCCGGTCTTCTTTTGTAATCGCCGTTTGATGCCAAACGATGTTCGTGCTCAATCTTTCTCCTCCTTTAACGTGTAGATGGGGTGACAGCCTCGCGCTGCTGCAATCCTTTAATCAATACCGCTACGACTTCCGGACGGCTGAACGTGCTTGGCGGCACTTGACCGTTGCGCAGCATTTCTCGTACTTTTGTGCCGGATAATACAACATGGTATTTCGGATCATGCGGGCATGTTTTCGTCGACGCCATTCCTTCGCATTTCGTGCAATAAAAGCTATGTTCGAAAAACAGCGGCGTAATGCCCAGTTCTTCCGGTGTGAAATTTAAAAAGATTTTTTGCGCGTCATATGTGCCATAGTAATTGCCAACGCCGGCATGGTCGCGGCCGACAATGAAGTGGGTGCAGCCGAAGTTTTTGCGAACCATCGCATGGAAAATTGCTTCCCGCGGTCCGGCGTAGCGCATCGCGGCTTGGAACACTCCTAAAAACACGCGGTCTTTCGGATAATAGTTTTCTAGTAATACTTGATAGCTTTCCATGCGGATGTCGGCTGGAATATCATCCGCTTTCGTTTCGCCGACAAGCGGGTTTAAAAAGAGGCCGTCGACAATTTCGAGCGCGCATTTTTGAATGTATTCATGGGCGCGGTGGACAGGATTTCGCGTTTGAAAGCCAACCACCGTGTTCCAGCCAAGCTCGACAAAGCGTTGGCGTGTTTCGACCGGATCGAAGTAGAATGGAGCGAAGCGCCCTTTATCAGTGCGTTTCACTAATGTAATCGGTCCGCCTACATATACATTTGGCTTTTCAAATAGTTTTCGTACGCCTGGATGTTTGAGTTCCTCTGTTTTGTAAACGAGAAGTGCTTCTTTTGTTTTATCAGGTTGATAGATTTCTTGAATGTCAATGATGCCATATGCTTCCCCGTTGTAAACGAGTTTGGCCGTTTCGCCGACAGAAAGCTCTTTTGCCTTTTCTTCGGTTACAGCAAGGGTAATTGGAATGCTCCATACGGTGCCATCGACAAGCCGCATTGTTTCGACAACGGAATCATAATCGTTTTTGGTCAGAAAGCCGGTAAGCGGGCTGTAAGCTCCCGTTCCGATTAGCTCTAAATCGCTTAATTCCGCCTTAGACAACTCTATCGTTTTTGTGACGGTGTCTACTGGATAGTCAGGATTCCAGCGATTCACTAAAGTGCCTCCATGAGGAATGCTTAAGCTCATGTTGATACCTCCTTAATTTTTATCGGAAAAATAGGTTTTATCATTGGTTAAATGCCACCGCCGCTTTCATGCAAGGATCGCCGTTCTTCGTCGATGGTTTTCTTTAGGCTAATAATGCCAAGGGTAGCGAGACAAACGCTGAAAATGGCGATGATTGTATACTCTCCCTATGAGATATGAAGCCCGCATTCCGTTTTTCCGTGCCCGACCCAGCGGCCGGAACGCAAGTCGTTTGGATCGAGTGCAGGGGCTGTGCATGGCGCGCAGCCGATGCTTGGATAACCTTGATCATGAAGCACATTGTACGGAAGCTCGTATTTATATACATAGTTCCATACGTCTTTCCATGTCCAATGAATGAGCGGGCAGATTTTGATCGATTGGAATTTGTCATCTTTATTGATGTATTGGACATGGCTGCGTGTCGGCGATTGTTCGCGGCGCAGGCCAGAAATCCAAGCGGTTACCCCGGTCAATACTTCGCGCAGTGGAATCACCTTCCGCAATTCACAGCATTTATTTGGATGGTGTTTCCATAATTCGTCCCCGAATTGTTTTGCCTGTTCGTCTAAGGATATGCTCGGCTGTTTCATCACAATGCGGAGGGAAGGATATTTTTCTTTTACCTTTTCGATTGTTTCGTATGTTTCACGAAAATGAAGCCCGGTATCGAGAAATACGATTTCTGCATCTGGCTTTATTTGCGAAATTAAATCGATTAACACGATTCCTTCAATGCCGAAGCTACAGGCGTACACAATATCGTCCTCATATTGACGGTATGCCCAGGCGAGAACATCAAGCGCCCCTTTTGTTTCATTATCGTGAGGGAATACAGGTTTTTCTTCCGTTTCCCACGTTTGATAAGTAAGCATGTTTCTCCCTCCTTTGAATTCAAAGAAAATAAAGTGGATTAATTGGTTATATTAGGAATAGAACGAGAACGAACGCTTATTAAAAAACGCTCTCCCATTTTGGAAGAGCGAACCGGTCACTAATAGCGCCTTATCTTCCAAAATGGTACCCATTTTGCTGGAATTAGCACCTTGCTTTCGGCCAAGCAGGTTGCCGGAGTTCATTGGGCCAGTCCCTCCCTCACTCTTGATAAGTTCTATATAATTGATTAAAATTTTAACACAATTCAAGCAAAAGTCAATCCTAGTTTTTCGATAGGAATTAATTTTTTTGGCGATGTAACACGTTAGAGGAATAGCGAAGGAGAAGAAGAAAAAAAGGGCAGCTTGTTATTCAGCCCTTTTCTATGCATGTGAGACATGTAAAACAGGTAAGGGAGAAACGCAGATAGGCAATATTACTTCGACCGTTGTTCCTTTATCCACTTCACTCATAATTGACATCGTTCCACCGTGGTCTTCGATAATTTTTTTACTGACCATCATCCCAAGACCAGTACCTTTTTCTTTTGTTGTAAAGAACGGTTTTCCTATTTTTTTTATATATTCTTTTGGAATTCCACAACCTTCGTCGATAAAGCGAATAAGAACGGAATGTTCGTCCTTTTTTTGTGCTTCAATGAAAATATGTCCGCCATTTTTCATCGCTTCCATCGAGTTTTTTAAGAAATTAATAAATACTTGTTTTAATCCGTTTTCGTCACATTCAATGAGAGGAAGAGATGGATCAATTTTTGTGACAATTTGGATGTTATGTAAAATACTTTGTGTTTCTAATAAAGCGGTGACATGTTGAAGCAAAACGCCAATATCCCTTTTTGTAAATTTGATTGTTTGCGGTTTTGCCAACACTAATAGTTCGCCTAAAATAAGTTCAATGCGCTGAATTTCTGATTCAATAATGTGAAGGTAAGGTTTTTTCTCGTCAAGTTCAGATTGCAATAGTTGTATAAATCCTTTTATGGCTGTAAGCGGATTGCGAATTTCATGAGCAATCCCAGCCGCTAGCTGGCCGGCAACCGAGAGCTTTTCCGATGTTCGAATGAATTCTTCTGTTTTTTGCAGTTCGGTAATATCGGTGAACGTCAATACTCCGCCAACGACGGCTCCATTTTCCAAAACAGGTGTTATCGTATAGGAAGCGGGAAAATAGGTACCGTCTTTTTTCCAAAAAATATCTTCACTAATATGATACGTTTTTCCATCTTGAATGGCGCGATCAATCGGGCATTCGCCAAGAGGGTAAGGAGTTCCATCTTTTTTCGTATGGTGAATGATCGCATGTGATGTTTTTCCAATGACTTCTTCCGCTTTATATCCAGTCATTCGTTCTGCGGCTGGATTCCAGAAAACGATATTTTTATGTTTATCAATCCCGCAAACTCCTTCAGCCATACAATTTAATATGAGTGTATGTTTATGATATAAGTGTTCCAGCTCTTTTCGGAATCGATTGAGTTCCGTCATATTTCGGGCAATCATATAAATTCCTTTCAAGTGATTGCCACGAATCATTGGAACGGTTTTAAAATGTATGTCAATAATTTTTCCATTTTTATGCCGTGCTTGTAAATCACATTCGCAAGTTTCTCCTTTTAATGTTCGTTCAAATATTTTTTTGGCTTTTTCAATTTGGTCCGGGACGATAAATTGGGTAAAATGTTTGCCAATATATTCGCTAGGTTTGTATCCAAGCATTTTTCCTACTGCAGGGTTACCAGATATAAATAACCCATTTATGTCTAACAGAAAAATCATATCAGGGTGTTGGAAAAAGAGACATTTATCACATTGTTTATTTTCTTTTAATAAGCGGCTAATAAATGCGATCGTTGTAACACATAGGGCGCCAAGCACAGCAACGATAGGGTTAAACAATAATAGAGTGAAAGAATCGTTTGTCTTTTTTATCATATGGGGCATGTCTAAAATTGACCAAACCACAAGGCTGATGATGCATACGATCGTCGTTACAGAGAGCGTGTAAATAGGGAATGTATGGATGAATAGCATTTTCAATAATATGTAAGAAACGATCACGGTAATGAAGAATAATAGAATGATAAATGATGCGTAATGAATACTGCCATAGATCATTTTTATTCTCCTCTCCCGCCTCAAAACAAAAATATATATCGTTTAGTTTAGCCATATTATACGAAAATAAAGACGAATTGAGTAGAACCAATAAAAAAAGCTGCCCAAAGCGAAAAGGACAGCGATAGACGTATGAACCTCTCCTACTTACATTTATTTTTTGCGTAAGTTTCCTAACTCCTCGGCGATGGCCTGCATCTCGCTTGGGCTAAACGTATTTTTTCTCATCACCATGTCATATATCTCTTTCAACTCATCATACCATTCTTCAGAGAAGTGAGAAGGTTTAATCGCATCAAAATTTAACACTTTTAGCTTTTCTTTGATTTTTTCCACCATGTACTCTACATTTTCTGCCGATTTTTTAGATAAATCCATTTTTTAACTCCTTCCTTGCAAAGGTTACATGTATTGTACCATAGAAAGGAATACATCGCGCTAATATTTTTGTATATAATGGGGTCGAAAGGAGATGTGAACAATGGTAAAAGTGTTGTTTGTCTGTTTGGGAAACATTTGCCGCTCACCGATGGCCGAGGCGGTTTTTCGACATTTAGTGAAAGAGAGAGGATTGGAAGACAAAATCACAGTCGATTCAGCGGGAACGGGAAATTGGCATGTTGGTGAACCGCCGCATGAAGGCACCCAACTCATCTTAAAGCAAAATAATATCGATTTTTCCGGGATTCGCGCCCGGCAAATCGATCGCGAGGACTTGCAGACGTTTGATTACATTATTGCGATGGATGCAGAAAATGTAGGAAATTTGCGGAGATTGGCGGGGTACAATAAAACTGGCTTTATCGGCCGGCTGCTTGACTTTGTTCCTGACAGCGAAATGGCGGATGTGCCGGATCCGTATTATACCGGGAATTTTGCGCAAGTATATGAGCTAATTCAAAAAGGATGCGAACATTTATTGGACACAATTATTAAAGAGAAAAAATTAGAAGTGAAGGGGAGAAAATAGATGAAGGAACGTAAAAACATATGGAAGGGAATGATGGTTGGGGCGGCGTTAGGCGCTGCTTTTTCTTTCTTGATGAGCAAAAAAGAAGAAAAACAAGAGCGGTTTTCCTGGCCGATGAGGTTGAAACAATGGCGCCAGTCCGCAGAAGAAATGGCGGAAGATGCTGCATTTATCATGGAAAAACTGAAGGAAATAGCGGAAAAAACACCAGAGGTTATACAAGTGGTTAAAGAATTATATAACTGGAAAGAGGATGATCGTCCCCGAATAAAATGACAAGGGGGGAAACAGGAAATGCTGATTAATTTAACATTTATTCGTGAATTGGTGCGGCGGTTTCAAGAAGATGAGGTGTCCCGGCTGTCAGCGGAATTGGCTTATTATTTTCTTCTCTCTCTATTTCCGTTTCTTATTTTTTTAATTACGTTGCTTGCTTATTTGCCGATTCCGCATGAAGACGTGCTTTCCGTGGTGCGTGAATATGCTCCGGAGGAAGCGCTTCATTTAATTGAGACGAACCTTCACCGCATTATGGATTATCAAAATGGAAAATTGTTGTCGATTAGCATCATCGGTGCCATTTGGTCGGCATCGAACGGAATGAATGCGATTGTGCGCGCGTTTAACCGCGCATATGACGTCGAAGAGAACCGTCCTTTTTGGATTGCTCGCGGCATGTCTGTTTTGCTTACCATCGGATTAATTTTTGTTATCATTGTCGCCTTGGTGTTGCCTGTATTCGGAAAGATGATCGGTTTGTTTTTATTTTCCGTATTCGGCTTCTCGAAAGAATTTTTAACGCTCTGGGACGCTTTTCGCTGGGTGATTAGTTCGTTAATTTTGTTGGTTGTCTTTACGGCGTTATATTACTTTGCCCCAAATAAAAAGCTGCGCTGCGCCAATGTCATCCGCGGCGCTATCTTTGCGACGATCGGCTGGATTATCACATCGCTTGCGTTTTCTTATTATGTTAATAATTTCGTTAACTATACCGCCATGCACGGAAGTCTTGGCGGAATGATTATTTTAATGATTTGGTTTTATTTGTCGGGAATGATTATTGTGTTAGGCGGCGAAATGAATGCGATTTTTGATTGCGAGCGGGAAGGAAGAAGGCGCGAGCGTTAATCATGCATAAACTTCCTTTCATAAACAGAAGCAGCGGGGAAATAGTAACGATTGCAAGGGGGATTACTGAGAGAGGGGGATTGCTATGACCAAACATACAAAAAAAGATGGCGGCACAAAACAAAAGGGAAAAAATAAGCCGAAGCATAAAACAAGCGGCAGTGCCAACGGCCAAAACGGATACCATTAATCGGTGAGGAACAATAGCAAAATGGACGATGCGCGCAAAAAAGGTTCTCGGGAAAGCGAGAACCTTTTTGTCTTAAGTTCTGGAATTCTTGGCGAGGATTTTTCGATGATGGACAATGCTAGATGAGATGGAAAAATAAAGAACGGTTCAGCGAGTGGTTCTTTTCACTCAGCGATTTCTTCATGATTGTAGTAGTACAGTTCGTAAATATACTCAATTTCCGCATCCGTCATATACGCCAGCTGTTCTTTTGTAAACCCTCTTACTTTCTCGATAAATTCGACCATATTTTTTCGCTCCGCTCTACTCATGAATAAGCAACTCCCTTCATGGTTTATCCTGTTTTAAAACAGTTTATTTATTTGTTGGTATTATTATATAACAGTATAAAAGAAAAGGTCAACGATTTTTTTGAAAAATTAAAAAAGAAGCAGATCAATCGCTCTGCTTCTTTGGCTGCTTTTGAAGCATGATAAGAGAAAGAAGAAAGAGAAGGCTAAACATCATAAAGAAAAAACTGTCATTAGTGCCGATTTGAATCGCGAGGCCGGTCACAAACGGACCGGTCATGCTGCCAAAGCTATACAGCATGCCGCATAGCAAGTTCCCGGCAGGAAGCAACTGTTTCGGCAGCAAATCGGCCATATAGGCGATGCCAAGGGAAAACAAAGAGCCAACAAACATACCGGCAATAAAAAAGCAAATGGCGATCCCAATGAGGGAGTGGTGGAACAGATAAGCGCTAAAAAAGCTGGCACTGCCGATGAACAGAGCAGCTGCAATAACCTGTTTCCGCGGGAAGCGGTCGCTTAATACCCCGAGCGGCAGCTGGAATGCAATCCCTCCAAAAGAGAAAGCGGGCAAAACTAACGCGACTTGTTCTACTCCAATATGTTCACGTAAAGCGTAAACAGGGAAAATCGTATGAATGGTCGCCTCTAAAAAACCGTAAGCAAGCGGAAGCAATAACGCCACCCACGCGTATTTCCAAACATGAAGCAAACGTTGGATAACATTCGTTGAATCGGATTGCGCCCATTCCTTTGGCTGTTCATTTTGCAGGAAAAAGATGGCGCACCAACTAACAAGACTAAACAGCGATGATACATAAAAAGGCAGCCATTCGTGCAAGGAAGTGAGTGATGCTAGCAGCGGTCCTGCGGAAAAACCGATGCCAAAAAATAATCCGTATAAGGATAGATTGCGCCCGCGCCGATCTGGCGGCGAAAAATCAGTAATCCACGTTTGCGTGGCAAAATGAAGCATATGGTCGCCAATTCCGACGCAAAGACGCAGAAAAAACCAGAGAAAAAACGATGGAAAAGCTGGAAATAAGATGAGTGATAGTATTACAATAAAACCACCGACAATAATCATGGGGCGATATCCATATTTGCGCAGAGGCTTTTCTAAAAATGGCGAGATCAATAAAACGCCAATGTACAGCGCCGCCGCATGTATGCCGTTGACAGACGAAGAAACGCCCTGCTTTTCAAGCAGCATCGAAAGCAATGGCAGCAACATTCCTTGCGAAAGGCCGGAAATGGCAACAATAGTGATTAAAATCCAAAAGCGCATCGCATTATACCCCGTTTTCGAACATAGGATATCCGTATCCATGGTACATAGGATGGGAGCGTAAGGCAAGCCAAAAAATCATGAAGAGCTTGTTTTTTCTACACATAACGGTTTCATATTTATTGGACAAACACTAGAGGAGAAAGGTGGAAAAGTGGAAAATGAATAAAGTATTTGCGCTGATGACATGGGTTGGGGTTCCGTTATCCGTCATGGGGAGCTTCCTCCATTGGCCGGAGGTGATAATGTTTGCGGTATATTGTTTAACGATTATTGCGCTTGCCAGTTATATGGGGCGCGCTACGGAAAGTTTGGCGATTGTAGCCGGCCCGCGCATCGGCGGGCTATTGAATGCGACGTTTGGCAATGCAGTGGAGCTGATCATTTCTATTTTTGCGTTAAAGGCGGGGCTCGTCGAAGTGGTGCTTGCTTCTCTTACCGGATCGGTGCTTGGCAACTTATTGTTAGTCGCAGGGTTATCCTTTTTTGTTGGCGGCCTAAAGTACAAACGGCAGGAATTTAACGTGTATGATGCCCGGCATAACGCGGGGCTGCTTACATTTTCCGTTTTGGTAGCGTTTGTCATTCCCGAAGTGTTTACGATGAACATGTCACATCAGGACAGGCTAGCGCTTAGCGTCGGTATTTCGATCATTATGGTGATTTTGTACTTAGCTGCTTTATACTTTAAGCTTGTCACGCATCGTGGCGTGTATCAGCATAAATCCGATATCGTCGAGGAACATGAGGAACCGGAATGGACGAAAGGAAAATCCATATTGATTTTGGCGCTGGCGACGATTGCGGTCGCTTACATATCCGAACGGCTTGTCCATACGTTTGAAACGGTGGCGGAATCTTTCGGCTGGAGCGAACTGTTTATCGGGATTATCATTGTCGCCATCGTTGGCAACGCGGCGGAACATGCATCTGCTGTCATTATGGCATACAAAAACAAAATGAATGTCGCGGTTGAAATCGCCGTCGGCTCCACGTTACAAATCGCGATGTTTGTCGCGCCGGTGCTTGTGCTTGTTTCCTTGCTTTTTCCAGAAAAGATGCCGCTTGTTTTTTCGCTTCCAGAGCTAATCGCCATGGCGGTGTCAGTATTGTTAATGATCGTTTTGTCTAACGATGGAGATACAAACTGGTTTGAGGGGGCAACGCTGCTTGCCGCCTACACGATTATGGGCATCGGCTTTTATTTGTTGTAGAAGGGAGATAAAAAAGAGGCTCTGCTTAGACGCAGAGCCTTTTCCATTTGGCAACGCACATAGTAGGAGGAAAAACATATGCAGAAAGTCAAGAAAAGATTAGCGCAATATTAGTATACCACTTTATTTGAAATTTAGAAATATTCCGAACAAAAATGGTAAATTTTTTTCTATACGGATAAACGCTATTTTTTTGAAAGAAAATAACAATGAAAATAGCAACGGAAAGGAGTCGACAGGATGAAAAAATGGAGTATTTGCTTTTTTATTAGCGTATTAACGATATATATGACAGCTTTTGCCGCCGATGCGGCTTCTCAACAAGCACAGCCGAACTCGGTAGTGGATATTACAAAAGAAAATACGTACCCAAACCCGGCGCAAGATTTGCCGCATTTAGAGCCAAGCAAATTCACGAAGCAGCTCCTGAATTCAGCTAACGTAAAAATTGAAAACCCAGAATTGATTCATCTTCTTAATGAATCTTCTGTTTCGAGCACGCCGTTTGCGCTTGGATATCGGGCAACGATTTATTTAGGGCAGTGGCCACTCAATTATCAGTCGCTCGAAACGTCAACGAACTGGGAATATCAAAAAGTCAATACGAATTTCCTCGATAACCGTGGCGGGAATGTTTCGCAAAAACTGTACTATAAACAGGAAACGCAAAAGCATGTGCGCGGCGGGCTGACGGCGCAAGTTCCAAATGAAGAAGCGGTGCAAAAAATGATGCTAAATAAGGCGATGGAAAAGACGAACTTGCCGCTCGCGTTTAGCACGGTGGTAGGGATTGGAACGAGAAAAGATCAGCCGTATCAAGTGCCTGCGAAAAAGCTCGGCTATTTATACGCGTATGCCCCAGCCGTCAATGAAAAAGGGAAAGTGACGTATGGCGAAGTGTATATCGTGCTGAAAGGAAATAAAAAGAAAATTGTCGTAAAAAACGTAACGACACGTGGAGTCGGCGCTTGGATTCCGGTGCAAGACCGCCTTTATTTTTCATACATTGTTAGCGAGCAGCCAAGATAAAACGTCAAGGTGAAAACCTTGACGTTTTATTTTTTGATCCGCGCTTTCTGCTTTGTAAAATCGACATCTTTATAATAAGCGTTTTTGACGAGTACGTTTGGCCCGAGACATTGAGCGGCAGGACAATGGCAAAGAAGCTGTTTGGCAAGGTCGGAATTCTGCCATTTTTTGTATGCGTCAAGCAGCGTATCATGCTGAATGTTGCCAAGCGCCGGCTCGTCGCCGAAATCGGTGACGATGATATCACCGGTAAAAATGTTGACATTTAAGCGCGACCGCCCGTCTGGATCGTTGCGGACGGTGACGTTTTTGCTTGTGTAAAGCCGTTTTAATAATGCCAAATCTTCTTCGTTGTCGCTGCAAGGATAAAACGGCAGCGTTCCAAACAGCATCCATACGCTTTCATCACGAATGTCCAAAAGATGGTGAATCGCCTGCCGCAATTCGTCTAAACTTAACGCCTCGAGCACACTAGCGAAATCGCTCGGATACATCGGATGAATTTCATGGCGCTTGCACTCCATTTCCTTGGCCACTTGCCGATGAATCGTTTCTAGATGGCGGACGGTCCGTTTGTTTAGCATGGTTTCTGCCGAAACCATCACTCCCGCCCTCGCCAATGCTTTGGCGTTGTCGAGCATGCGCTGAAAATATTTTTCGCGCTGGGCGGTGCTTGGCTTGCGCTCCATCATCGCAAACCCGCCCTCGATAAAATCTTCGATCGTTCCCCAGTTATGTGAAATATGCAAGACGTCCAAATAAGGGATAATTTTTTCATAGCGCTCTAAATCGAGCGTCAAATTAGAGTTGAGCTGCGTCCGAACCCCGCGTTCACGAGCATATTTTAGCAGAGGAACGACGTAGTCGCTTACAGATTTCAGCGATAACATCGGCTCACCGCCGGTGATGCTCAATGAGCGTAAATGCGGGATTTCCTCGAGCCGCTTGATAAGCAAATCAAGCGGGAGCGCTTCCGGGTCTTTCGTTGTCAGCGTGTAGCCGACGGCGCAATGTTCACAGCGCATATTGCATAACGTAGTTGTGGTGAATTCCACATTTGTTAACTGAAGTTCCCCATATTGTTCGACATCCAAATACGCTTCCCACGGATCAAAGGATGGGGTAATCGGTTGAAGTGTAAATGAATTCATAACGTTCTCCTCTTCCTTCATCGAAATTACGTCCGTCATCATTTTATTATCATTGTACGGGAATATGTAAGTTTCCGCTAGAAAGGAATAGGAAATAAAAGTATTAAAAATAAGTGGAATTTTACGAATAAATAATATGGTAACAACTTTTTGTTTTTACACAAGAGAGAGAAAAGGAGTATAATAAATAAAGATTGTAGTGATAGTCAACTACATAGGACGACGAAAAGGGGAAGGGGCGTTGAACATGGAACAGTTCCAGCAGAGCATGTATAAACTCATCGTGGAGACGTCCACGAAATTGCCAAAGGACGTGCGTCGAGCGATCGCTCGGGCAAAAGCGCGTGAAAACGCGGGAACGCGGGCGGCGATGGCGCTGACGACGATTGCCGGCAACATCAAAATGGCGGAAGAAAATGTGTCGCCAATCTGTCAAGATACCGGGCTGCCGACATTTAAAATTAAAGTGCCGGTCGGCGTCAACCAAATCAAAATGAAAGAAGCGATTTATGCCGCAATCGCGCAGGCAACCAAAGATGGTAAGCTTCGTCCGAACTCCGTCGATTCGCTAACCGGCAAAAACAGCGGCGACAATCTTGGTGTCGGTATTCCGGTTATTAAATTTGAACAATGGGAAAACGATTACATTGATGTCCGTCTGATTTTAAAAGGTGGCGGCTGTGAAAACAAAAACATTCAGTACAGCTTGCCTTGCGAGCTAGAAGGTCTTGGCCGCGCCGGCCGTGATTTAGACGGAATCCGCAAATGCATTTTGCATGCGGTATACCAAGCGCAAGGGCAAGGCTGCAGCGCAGGATTTATCGGTGTCGGCATCGGCGGCGACCGCGCTTCCGGCTATGAACTGGCAAAAGACCAGCTTTTCCGTTCCGTCGACGATGTCAACCCGAATGAAGATTTGCGCCGTTTGGAAGAATATATTATGGAAAACGCCAATAAACTTGGCATCGGCACGATGGGATTTGGCGGCGAATCGACGCTGTTAGGCTGTAAAATCGGAGTGATGCACCGCATTCCGGCCAGCTTCTTCGTGTCCGTCGCCTATAACTGCTGGGCGTTCCGCCGCCTTGGCGTGAAAATCGACCCAGAAACAGGCGAAATCATGGAATGGTTATATCAAGAAGGAGAAGATGTTGATTTTGGAAAAGAATTAGAAAAAGCGGAAGCAGCCGCGACGGCGGAGCTTGGTGAAGTGCGCGAAATCGTCCTCGAGCCGCCGATTACGGAAGAGCAAATCCGGCAGCTGAAAGTCGGCGATGTCGTGCGCATTAACGGTATTATTTATACCGGCCGCGACGCGATTCATAAATATTTGATGGATCATGATGCGCCTGTCGATCTGAACGGACAAATTATTTACCACTGCGGCCCGGTGATGCTGAAAGATGAAAACGGCAATTGGCAAGTCAAAGCGGCCGGTCCGACGACAAGCATTCGCGAGGAGCCTTATCAAGGCGACATTATGAAAAAATTCGGCGTTCGCGCGGTCATCGGCAAAGGCGGAATGGGCGCAAAAACGCTGCAGGCCCTAAAAGAACACGGCGGCGTCTATTTGAACGCGATCGGCGGCGCGGCGCAATATTATGCGGACTGTATTAAGTCGGTCGAAGGCGTCGATTTATTGGAATTCGGCATCCCAGAAGCAATGTGGCACTTGCGCGTCGAAAACTTTACCGCCGTCGTCACGATGGACTCTCATGGCAACAGCCTGCATGAAGATGTAGAAAAATCGTCATTAGAAAAACTTGCGCAATTTAAAGAGCCGGTTTTTAAATAAGAATTGATCACCGTCAGCGCTTAGCTGGCGGTGATTTTTTATGCAAAAAATGGCGCGGTTAAAGTGGCAATGGTGGAAAAAACTAATGGTTAGCAGCACGACAAGGAGGAAAGACCGATGAAGAAATGGACGATATGGCTGTTTGTATATGTCATCATCTTATCGTTTGTTCCTGCTTCCGCGGAAGCCGCAAGCAATCAAGCGATTCATTGGGGGTTTAAGCGAAGCGAGAACCACGATCCTCCTTCCGCGGGAAAAGAGCTGGATCAACTGCTTGCCAAATATGACGCATTTTATTTAGGGGATCCAAGCAAAAAAGAAATTTATTTAACGTTTGATAACGGGTATGAAAACGGCTATACGGCTAAAATTTTAGATGTCTTAAAAGAAAAAAAAGTGCCGGCGACGTTTTTTGTTACGGGGCACTATTTAAATACGGCTCCTGATTTAGTAAAACGAATGGTAAAAGAAGGGCATATTGTCGGCAATCATTCGTGGCATCACCCCGATTTGACGCAAGTGAGCGATGAAAAACTGCGAGAGGAATTGGAATCTGTCCGTAAAAAAACGGAAGAGCTTACGGGGCAAAAAGGAATGATGTATCTTCGCCCGCCGCGTGGCATTTTCAGCGAACGGACGATGGCGGTCGCCCGCGAGCTTGGTTATTACCATGTGTTTTGGTCGCTTGCGTTTGTTGATTGGCAGACGAACAATCAAAAAGGATGGAAGTACGCATACGACAACATTATGAAACAAATTCATCCGGGCGCGATTTTATTGCTTCATACCGTCTCGAAAGATAACGCCGACGCCCTGGCGAAAGTGATTGACGATTTGCGCAAGCAAGGCTATACGTTTAAAAGCCTTGATGATCTGATGGTCGAAAAAATGAGTTTGCATCCGTGGCTTTTTACCCCTTGAACGTTTGGTTCAAAGGGGTGTTTTTCGTTATAATGTGGGTATTAACGATAATAAAAAGG
This sequence comes from Parageobacillus sp. NEAU-HV-2, assembly GCF_059115485.1. Taxonomy (NCBI): domain Bacteria; kingdom Bacillati; phylum Bacillota; class Bacilli; order Caryophanales; family Anoxybacillaceae; genus Parageobacillus; species Parageobacillus sp. NEAU-HV-2. Next base: position 62,547 of record NZ_JBXUJJ010000010.1, on the reverse strand, counting down.
TGATAGTTATGTGGCAACAGCAAGTTGAGGTCACCCCTCCATATGATTTTTCCCACGCGCTGGAGCGGCTTGCGCTCGATCCTCTTATATCGGTGGATATAGCGAAACAGAAGGTGGTTGTGCCGCTTTATGTTCGACATATCCCAATCGCTGTTACGGTCAAAAGCATTGGGACAAAGGATGAGCCGAGCTTCCTTGTTACGGCGCCATATCCTGAACGAAAAAAGGAAATTATGGAGCGGGTTTCTCATCTGTTTCAATGGAATACGCCGCTTGCCCCGATTCACGAACATTTTCAACGGACCGAATTACAGTCGCTTTTTACCAAATATGAAGGAATGCCGCTTATTTTAGATTTTGACCTTTATTTTTGTTTAATGAAATGTCTCATTCACCAGCAATTAAGTTTGAAAGTTGCTTATCGCCTGACAGAGCGGTTTGTGAAAACGTTTGGAACACAAATCGACGGCGTTTGGTTTTATCCGCGGCCGGAAGACATTGCCGCTCTTTCGTATGATGAACTGAAACAGCTGCAGTTAAGCGGGCGAAAAGCGGAGTATATCATCGATACATCGCGGCTTATTGCCGAAGGGAAGCTTTCATTAGAGGAACTTGCGCACAAAAGCGAGGAAAAAGTGATGGAAGAATTGTTATCGATTCGCGGCATCGGTCCATGGACAGTGCAAAATTTTCTTCTGTTTGGGCTTGGAAAACCAAACCTGTTTCCAAAAGCAGACATCGGCTTGCAGCGGGCGATCCAGCGGCTGTTCGGTCTTTCGGAAAAGCCGTCGATAAAACAAATGGAAGAGCTAAGCACGCGATGGGAGCCGTATTTAAGCTACGCATCGTTATATTTATGGAGAAGCATTGAATAGAGGAGTGGCAAACAGTGACGAAGCAAACAATTACCATCAAGAAAGGGCAGCAGTTTCCGTTGACGATTAAGCGGCTCGGCATCAACGGGGAAGGAGTCGGCTATTTTAAAAAGCAAGTGGTGTTTGTCCCAGGTGCGCTCCCGGGAGAAGAAGTCGTCGTAGAGGCAACGAACATCCATCCGAAATACGCGGAAGCGAAAATTAAAAAAATTCGTAAGCGCTCCCCGTATCGAGTAACGCCGAAATGCCCGTTTTACGAACAATGCGGCGGCTGCCAGCTGCAACATCTTGATTACGAAGCGCAGCTTCGCGAAAAACGCGATATCGTTATTCAAGCTTTTGAGCGGCATTGCCGGCTTCCGATGGAAACGCTGTCGATCCGCCCGACGATCGGAATGGATGACCCTTGGCATTACCGCAATAAAAGCCAGTTTCAAGTCGGCGCGAAAAAAGGAGAGGTCATCGCCGGTTTGTACGGCTTGAATTCCCATCAGCTCATTGACATTTCCGAATGCCTCATCCAGCATCCGGCTACGAACCGTGTGACCAACATTGTGAAAATGATTCTCCAAGATTTGCACATTCCGATTTACAACGAGCGGACGCAGACCGGAGTTGTCCGCACGATTGTCGCAAGGGTCGGGTTTCATACAGGGGACGTGCAGCTTGTGCTCATTACGGCGACAAAAGAAATCCCGCGCAAGCAATTGCTGATTGACGAAATAAAGCGGCGCCTTCCGGAAGTCAAGTCGATCGTGCAAAATATTAACGGACGGAAGACGTCGCTTATTTTCGGGGAAGAAACGAAGCTGCTCGAAGGAAAAGAATACATTCAGGAAGTGCTCGGCGACTTATCGTTCGAACTGTCGGCGCGCGCGTTTTTTCAGCTGAATCCGGTGCAAACGGTGAAACTGTACGATGAAGTGAAAAAGGCCGCCGCTTTAACGGGAACAGAAAAGGTCGTCGATGCTTACTGCGGCGTCGGCACGATCGGGCTTTGGCTCGCCAAAGACGCCCGCGAAGTGCGCGGCATGGATACAATTCCGGAAGCGATTGAAGATGCGAAGAAAAACGCGAAAAAACATGGGTTTACCAATATGATGTATACGACAGGCAAAGCGGAAACGCTGCTTCCAAAATGGGTGAACGAAGGATGGATGCCCGATGTCATCGTCGTCGACCCGCCGCGCACCGGCTGCGACAGTGCACTGTTGCAAACGATTCTCCGTGTTCAGCCGAAAACGGTTGTGTACGTCTCCTGCAACCCGTCCAGCCTCGCGCGCGATATCGATGTGCTTCGAGAGAGTTATCATGTTGACTACGTCCAGCCGGTCGATATGTTTCCGCATACGGCGCATGTGGAAAGTGTGGCGCGATTAGTGTTAAAGATGTAGAGCATAAATAAACTCTTGCCAAACTCGAAATAAAGTGGTGCAAAAGGGCAGGGGAAAGGTGTAAGGGAGAAGGAGAAATCCTTTTCCTCAAGCCTTTTCTTTTTTTATGTCAAAAGATATAAAGTTTTGGCAGAAAAATCAAAGCAAAAATCGGAAAAATGAGCGATTCGTGAATGGCTTTAGTATGAATGGAAAAATATAGGGGGAATAAGAATGCGGGGTGAGGAAGGATTGGATAGCAAAGGAGAACAAAGACAAATCGTTTCCAGTGAAGCTGAAAGTTGCTAACCGGTGAAAGTCCTGTAACATAACGTTCACTTGACTATTCATGATAAGCCGTGATACGCTCGACTTGGATTCGAAACCATGAATGTTTCTTCAACAAATTTTTTGTAAAGTCCTGCGATAATATGTCAAGTGCCAAAAATTGAAAATTCTAATCCGCAAAAGTTCTAAAAAAGCAATACTAAAGAAACCTAGTAAAATTTATGCTCCTAGCGCACTTGTTGATCAATCACCTCCATGAGCTGCCTGGTGGAAATTCCCTTGAAAGCGGATTCTAAAAATACTATACGAAGGGTGAATATTATGCACATGGCTGATGCCTTGATTTCACCAGCTGTTGGTGGAACTATGCTGGCAGCCACTGCCGGCGTTGCAGCTTATTCAATCAAAAAACTCCAGAATGAGATGGATGAAAAGAAAATTCCTTTAATGGGAGTTATGGGAGCATTTGTTTTTGCAGCACAAATGATTAATTTTTCAATACCAGGTACTGGTTCAAGCGGACACCTCGGAGGAGGAATGCTGCTTGCCATATTATTGGGCCCTTATGCGGGATTTTTGACGATGGCTTCGATTTTGTTGATACAGGCATTGTTCTTTGGTGACGGTGGATTGCTTGCTTATGGCTGCAACGTATTTAATCTTGGTTTTTATACCTGCTTTATAGCATATCCTTTAATATATAAATGGTTTACACGTAAAGAGGTTACTTCCAAAAGGATTTTTGTCGGTTCAATGGCTTCAGCGCTGGTTGCTCTCCAATTGGGTGCTTTTAGCGTTGTCCTTGAGACTCTTTTATCAGGAAAGACCGAATTGCCTTTTGAGAAATTCGTATTGCTGATGCAGCCGATACACCTTGCGATTGGGGTAGTTGAAGGGCTGGTAACCGCAGCAATTGTTACTTTCGTATGGAGAGCCAGACCTGAAGTTTTGGAAAAAGCAGCGAATGGAGAAGCCCTTGGCAATATATCCATGAAGAAAGTATTGACAGTTCTTTCAATCGCAGTAGTTGCGGTTGGCGGCTTGTTTTCTTGGTTTGCTTCCGCAAATCCTGACGGCTTGGAATGGTCTATCGAAAAAACAGCAGGTACGACAGAACTGAAAGCTTCTGATGGCATTCATAAAATACTCTCTGAAATTCAAAGCAAAACAGCATTATTACCTGATTATAACTTTAAGACAAATGAAAGTGAAAATAATAAAGAAGAAACAGCTTCACAGGCTGAAAATGTGTGGCCTGCTGTTAATGCCGGAACAAGTGTTTCGGGTATAGTAGGAGGAGCGTTGACCCTTGCGTTGGCCGTATTTACAGGATGGATAATCATTGTGATTAAAAGGAAAAAGAAAAAAATTACCGCTTAATTATTTTTATGGCGGGGTAAAAAACTACCTTTAGTTTTTAAGAGGAATTGATTTAAATGGCGAATATGATAAATTCATTATCTAATATGAGGCTTCTAGATGACCTAGCACGAAAAGAGACCTTTATACACAGAATTCATCCACTAATAAAGCTGTTAACCACAGTCGCTTATTTGACTGTGGTTGTGTCATTTGAAAGGTATGAAATCAGCGGTCTTTTGCCTTTTATTTTTTATCCTATACTAATTTTTGCTTTTTCAGAGATACCAGTTGCGCCAATTCTAAAAATGATATTGCTTATTGAGCCTTTAATTATCGGAATTGGAATATTAAATCCATTGTTTGATCATTCCAAAGTGGTGCTTGGTGGAATTGCTGTTTCAAGAGGATGGATTACTTTTTTATCCATTTTTATAAAATGCAGTTTAACAGTGACAGCCAGCATTTTACTCATTGCAACTACAGGTATGGATCGGTTGGCGGCAGCTTTGCGGATGCTCAAAATCCCTAAGATTTTTGTCTTACAGCTTTTATTAACATACCGATATATATCGGTACTGATCGAAGAGGTTTCCAGGATGATGAGGGCGTATTCCCTTAGGGCACCAGGACAAAAGGGAATAAAGTGGAGTGTTTGGGGTTCTTTTGCCGGGCAAATATTGCTAAGGACTTTTGAGAGAGCAGAGCGGGTATATCAAGCAATGAGTTTAAGAGGCTTTACAGGAGAGTATCATACCGGAGATATTTCAAAACTAAGCTTTAAAGATCTCACCTATTTTGCAGCATGGTGTCTGTTTTTTGTTATTGCAAGAATTTACAATATACCTGTATGGATAGGGTCATTGTTTACAGGAGTGATTCGATAGATGAGTCATCATAAAATTGAAGTAAGAAATTTGCATTTTTCGTATCCCGATGGACATGAAGCAATTAAAAATATTTCTTTTTCAATTCATCACGGTGAATCTGTGGGGATCATTGGTGCGAATGGTGCTGGGAAGTCTACGCTGCTGATGCTGTTGATGGGGGTTCTCTTTCCAGATGGTGGAGAAGTACTGGTAGGAGATGTTCGTGTAACAAAAAAGACATTACCGATGATACGCCAGAGATTGGGAATGGTTTTTCAGGACCCTGACGATCAATTGTTCATGACTACTGTTTATGATGATGTTGCCTTTGGACCACGAAATTATAAGCTGGAGGAGGAAGATGTGGAGAGAAGGGTGACGCAGGCATTGGAGATGGTCGGAATACCTCATTTGAAAGACCGGGCCCCCTATAAATTATCGGGTGGAGAAAAGCGGTCTGCCGCAATTGCATCCGTTTTATCAATGCAACCTGATGTATTGATAATGGATGAGCCAACTTCAGGCCTGGACCCAAAATCAAGACGGAGAGTAATTGATTTGTTAAAAAGCTTTGAACATACAAAGATAATTACCAGCCACGATTTGGACATGGTGTTTGAAACTTGTAAAAGAATTATTGTGATAAAAGAAGGTGAAATAGCTGCAGATGGAACCACAGAGGAGATTTTATCCAATGCGGAATTGCTGGATAGCTGTGGTTTGGAATTGCCTCTTTCACTTCAGAATTGTCCTATCTGTGGTGCCGCGAAGCGACGCATGGATGGCTAAAGGTTGGCGATAGTTGACCAGCACATAAAAAAAGACCGATTGATTTCGGTCTTTTTCTCCTCCCGTCCTTTTTGCTCCTGCCATTTTAACAATAACCTATGAAATGATCCTTCAACCACTTTACTAAAAACCGTTTTTAGTCAAACTTTTCAAACCGGTCCAAATCTTTATTTTCCCCGATCACGACTAATATATCTCCTTCTTTAATGGTTTGATCAGGTGAAGGGGAAATACTTACTTTTCCACCGCTGATAATAGCGATGACCGTTATATTAAACCGTGCCCTGAGATTTAATTCTCTTAAATTTTTTCCGATCATTGACGGATGGACTTTTACTTCTTCTATACTATAATCTTTCGCGAGTTCAATGTAATCAAGCACGTTCGGTGACATGAGCTGTGTTGCAACCCGCTCTCCCATATCCCTCTCTGGAAATACGACCCAATCGGCACCAACTTTATATAAGACTTGACCGTGCCGTTGGTTAATGGCTTTTGCCACAACTTTATTAACCCCTAATTCTTTAAGGACTAGCACCGTTAAAATGCTTGCTTGAATATCATCACCAATCGCTACGATGACAGCGTCAAAATTTCGAATGCCGACTCTCTTTAACGCTTCTTCATCTGTTGAATCAGCGACAACGGCATATGTAACATGATCTTTATATTCTTCAATTCGTTCTTCATTGCGATCAATGGCCAAAACTTCATTTCCAGCTTGATGCAAGGTCGTGGCCAGACTGGAACCGAATCTTCCTAATCCGATCACAGCATATTGTCCTTTCATGTTCTTTCGTCCCCCTTTATGTATGATAAATTACTATCCGATCATAATCTTTCCCTTTGGAAACTTAAATGGATCCGGTTTTCGATGTAAAGCAACGGCATAAGCGATCGTTAAAGGTCCTACCCTTCCTGCAAACATAGTTAATATAATAAGAATTTTTCCGATAGGAGATAATTCAGGCGTTAACCCCATCGATAACCCTACTGTAGCAAATGCCGACGTTGCTTCAAACAAAATCATCAAAAAATCTTTATTCGGTTCGGTTATCGTTAGGAGCATCGTTATCGTCATGACAACAAATAAGCCGCTTACTGTTACGGTTAGTGCTTTATAAATCGTGTCATACAATATACGGTTTCGGAAAAAAATGACATCTTCTTTACCCTTTATATTTGACCAAACCGCGCCTAACAAAGTGGCAAAGGTGGTCGTTTTAATCCCCCCGCCTGTCGATCCAGGAGATGCCCCTATAAACATTAAAAAGATGATGAGAAAGAGAGTCGGTTGCGTTAAATCCGGGATATTCAGTGTATTTGAACCAGCTGTCCTCGGTGTAACCGCTTGGTACAAGGATGCTAAAAATTTTCCAAATGTTGATAATGGCTGCAATGTTTTCGGATTATGATATTCCAAAATAAAAATAAGAATAGTTCCAAAAACAACCAAGATCGAACTCATAACAAACACGACTTTGGTATGTAAAGAAAAACGGCGTGTCTGACGATACTCATATATTTCATTTAAGACAATAAACCCAATACCACCCAGTGTAATAAGAATACATAAAACGAGAGTTACTAGCGGATCATCCACGTAGCCAGTAAAACTTCTGAAATCACCCATTATGTCAAATCCAGCGTTATTAAAGTTTGAGATGGCATGAAACAAACCAAAATAAATTGCTTTAGGCAACGGCATATCAAAGGAAAAACGAATCGCAAGCAAGATTGTGCCAATTAGCTCGATAACGGCAGTAAAAATCAATATTCTTTTCACTAGTCGAACAACACCATCAATCGACAAATTATTTAATGATTCTTTTATTAATAACCTTTCTTTTAATGAAATTCTCTTACCTAAAATCAAAGCAAAAAGAGTGGCAAAGGTCATAAAACCTAATCCGCCAATTTGAATCAGTGCTAGAATGACTAATTGCCCAAATAATGTAAACGTCGTACCAGTATCCACGACGACCAGGCCAGTTACACAGGTAGCAGAAGTAGCCGTAAATAAAGCGTCTAACCATGGAAGCCCCTTCCCATCTACTGTTGCTGCAGGTAAAGTTAAAAGAAATGCACCAATAAAAATAATGAAACTAAACCCTAATACCAATATTTTAGGTGGATCTAAATAAAACATCCTTTTCTTATTCATATTCTTCTTCCTTACTCCATTAATTTTTTATTATTCTAATGGTAAGTATAAATCGTAGAAATGAGAATGGAAAGAATCATGAGAGGAAATCCGGCAATGAATTTTTTAATGAGGAAGTTGATACCCCTCTTTTTGGAAGCGAGTCCTGCGACAACTAAAATAATTCGGCCTAACATCGGATGCGATCGTACGATACACTTTTTCTGATATGATGAGGCATCATCAGAAAAAGATCTAGAGCAATCATCGTTTGTGAATCCTGCCTTTGCCTCCATTCCCCCATTTATATAGTAGTATGTCTTATAAAGATTGGATATATTCTGATAAATTAACTAACACATCCTTTTATATTCATCACAGTATGCAGCAAGCGCTACGATATCAAAAATTGTGATGAACCCTAACCCCGATCCTTCAGGAACCAAAAAGATCAAGCCAATTTGGAGAATGGAAATTAATTCATGAACATTTAAGCAGTCTTTAAATAAATATTAATGTTGGATTAACGGATGCAATCCTTCAATAAGGAACGACATTCTATGTTTCCGTTCGCCGCAAACTGTTGAAAAAGTTCAACAAGCCATTATTATATAAAATACAGCATAGGTTCTGTTGAATACTGAACCCATGCCGTAATTCTTTTACACGTATCTGTTTGACAGATGCCAGTTCACCATATTTAGGCCTTCTTCTGTCGTTTACCGCGCAAGTGCACTGGATGTTTTGGCGTGGCGGGAAAGTGTAAAACATCTCCAAGCCTTATGCTTCCAGTTTTTGCGTTTCTCCGTTATAAATATTTAAATTCAATTCTTTAGTGATGCGGCTGGTGACTACACCGGCGGTCATGCTTCCGCTGACGTTTAAGGCAGTTCTTCCCATGTCAATCAACGGCTCTACGGAAATGAGCAATCCTGCTAATGCTACTGGCAGATTCATGGTAGATAGCACTAAAATCGCCGCGAACGTAGCCCCGCCGCCAACGCCTGCAACCCCAAACGAACTGATGGTGACGACTAGAATAAGCGTCAAAATAAAGGAAAGAGAAGTTGGATCGATGTTGACGGTTGGCGCGATCATCACTGCAAGCATGGCAGGGTAAACGCCGGCACAGCCATTTTGCCCAATCGACAGCCCAAATGAGCCGGCAAGGTTGGCAATGCCTTCCGGAACGCCAAGCGCGGTTGTTTGTGCTTTAACATTCAATGGAAGAGTGGCTGCGCTTGAACGGGAAGTGAATGCAAACGACAGTACCGGCAGCGCTTTTTTTACGTAAGTAATAGGGTTTAGTCCGGCCAGCGCTAAAATTAGCAAATGAATGGCAAACATAACGAGAAGTGCAATATAGGAAGCTAGGACAAATTTTCCTAGTTTTGCAATTGCGTCGATATCGCTTGTCGCAGCCACTCGGGACATAATGGCTAAAATTCCGTAAGGTGTTAAACGGAGCACTAGCGTGACGATACGCATGACAATAGCGTACAAGGCATCCACTATTTTTTTGAACATTTCTGCTTGTTCAGGCTGTTTTCTGGCAACTCCTAAATAAGCAATGCCGACAAAGGCAGCAAAAATAACAACCGCTATGGTGGATGTGCTGCGTTGTCCCGTGAAATCTAAAAATGGATTTGCCGGAAGCAGCTCGATAATTTTTTGCGGGAAAGACAGGTTTTGAATTTGTTCATATTTTTGTTCTAACTCCTGCCCACGTATCTGTTCCGCCTCTCCCGAAGGAATTTCCATCGCCTCTAATTGAAAGCCTAATGAGGCCATAATGCCGATAGAAGCAGCTACCGCTGTCGTGCCCAATAATAGGCCAATAATGAGCGTGGCGATTTTTCCTAAATTATTAGATATAGAAAGTTTGGTAAATGCCATAACGATAGAAATGAAAACTAATGGCATAACAATCATTTGCAATAGCTTTATATATCCTGTGCCAACAATGTCAAACCATTGGGTGGACTGCTGAACGATAGTGGAACCAGCCCCGTACACTCCCTGCAATGCGAACCCAAAGACGATCCCTAGTCCAAGAGCGGTAAACACCCGTTTGGAGAAGGAAACGTGTTTCTTTTGCATATAGGCCAGCACACCAATCAATAATAGCAATATAGCAATGTTTAAAATGATTAAGTAAACATTCATCGTTAATCCCTCCTGACACATAGAATTGCTTTAATAACCAAAAACCGATATGTCAAGTAAGTTTTATTTATCTTATGAAAGAGTTTATAGGAAATTGCTATTGCTAATAAAAAATTTCATGAATGGCTATTAGATGGTTTTCGTTCTTCATACAGAATTTATTAAGATTTTGTTATCGAAAACGAAAACATTTTGCTCTTTGTCGGGGTATATAAAGTGAAAACAGCGCTGAGGAGGTGGGGAGATGGAAAAGGAAATCATCCAAAGGATTCAACAGGGGGATGAGAAGGCGTTTGCCAAGCTGTATCATCTATACGCGGAATACGCGTTAAGGGTGGCCATGGCGGTTACGAAAAGCAGGGCAAACGCCGCGGATGCGGTGCAAGAAACGTTTATCCGCGTGTATGACCATATTGACCGCTTCGATCTTACGAAAGATTTTAAGCCTTGGTTTTACCGGATTTTGCTCAATGAATGCAATCGGCTGATGAAAAAGCAAGGGAAAATGGTGGCGATGAGCGATTATATAGATGATCAGGTGCGAATAGCTAATGTAGATCACCATGCTTTTGAGCAATACGAAGAGCTGTATAAAGCGATTGAAAAATTAAAGGATATTCATCGTATTCCCATTGTGCTGAAATATTTAAAAGGATTTTCCGATGAGGAAATTGCGCAAATTCTTGATCTTAATGTGAATACCGTCAAGTCGCGGCTGTTTAAGGCAAGAAACAAGTTGACAAAGATTATTGAAAAAATGAAAGAAAGGGGTGTTGGAAATGGATGAAAAAAAGATGGAAAATATGATTCGCACCGCTCTGATCAACGGAACGGAATCGACGGTAGAGTTGGAAGAAGAGGTGTGGGAGTATGTGCAAAAAAATATAAAAGGACAGCGGAGAAAGGGAAGGAAAATAAAAACAAGAAAAAAACGCCTATGGTTTGCCTTCGTGTCGGCTGCGGCTGTGCTGATGCTAACGTTTCTGTTTACCGAGCCGGGCCAGGCAGGCATTAATAAGGTAAAAGAATGGTTTGCGCCGAAAAAAGTGATTGTCGAAGAAGTGGAAGGGCAAAAAGAGCAAAAAGAGGTAACGTTAAATAAAAGCAAAGTTGGGTATGTGATTTATTTCGATGAGAAAATGTATCGGGTAGAAAAACTGAACGGAAAAGACCGCATCGTTCCGCTGGTGCAAGGAAGTCCGGATTTGCCAAAAGTGTATATGGAAATCAGACAAGTAACCGATCAAACTCCGGAAGCGCTTGCTTCTTCTTTGGAAAAACAGGTGAAAGAACAATATCCGATCATCATTCAGACAGGAAAGGTCAGCGAACCTGTGAAAGGGTATGTCATCCAAGGGGAAAGCGGCCGGCAATGGAATGATGAAGTAGTAAAGTATTATCTTGTCGATAACGGCCAAGGAGGAACGTTCGTCATCGAGCAGCATTATTTTGTTGAGGCGAGCGAAGGCCATGGAGCTAGATTTGACAACATGCTAAAACAATTTCGGGTGACGAAGGAGCTTGATAAACAGCAATAGACTAGCATAGATAAGGGGGTATCCTGATGAAGGCTACCCCACTCTTATTATTCTTGAGTTTGCAATTGATATTTTGATTCTAACATTGTTCCGTATTTCTCATAATTGATATGCCATGAGAATGCTTTTTCTAGGACGTGCGGTGTTTGCCCTCCGCGCTTAAGCGCTTCCTTAAAGTATTCACGCAACTGCGGACGGTAAGCTGGGTGCGCGCAGTTTTCAATGATAACAGGTGGGCGTTCAATTGGCGCCAAGCCGCGAAGGTCAGCATAACCATACTCCGTGATAATCACATCCACGTCATGTTCGGTATGGTCAACGTGCGATACAAATGGAACGATGCTTGAAATAGCCCCATTTTTTGCAACGGATTTTGTCACGAAGATAGTAAGGCGTGCATTGCGGGCGAAATCGCCTGAACCGCCAATGCCGTTCATCATGTTTGTGCCGCGAACATGTGTAGAATTAATATTTCCGTATATGTCTGCCTCCAAGGCTGTGTTGATGGAAATGAGTCCGAGACGGCGAACGATTTCCGGATGATTAGAAATTTCCTGAGGACGAAGGATAAGTTTGCCTCGGTAAGCATCTAAATTGGAATATACTTGTTTCATTTTGTTTTGAGACAAAGTAATGGAGCAGCCGGAAGCAAACCGGACTTTTCCAGCATCAATAAGGTCAAACACGGCATCTTGAAGAACTTCTGAATAAACTTCTAAGTTGGAAAATTCCGAATTCAACAAACCGTAAAGAACGGCATTTGCAACCGAACCAATACCTGCTTGAAGCGGAGCTAAATTTTCGGAAAGCCGACCTGCTGCCACTTCTTTTCGTAGAAAATTGATTAAATGATTTGCTATAACAGCTGTTTCCTCATCTGGAGGTACAATCGTGGATGGTGAATCCGTTTGGTTTGTCAAAACAATTCCTATAATTTTGTCCTCATCCACTGGAATGCCAATCGTTCCGATTCGATCGTCTACTTTTGTCAAAGGTATCGGTTCCCGTTCCCCATGTTTGCCGACTTCATAAATGTCATGAAGCCCTTTGAGTTCTTTTGGTTGGGCCGTGTTCAATTCAACAATAACATGTCGGGCTTTTTTCACAAAAATAGAAGAGTTTCCTACGGAAGTAGACGGGATGATCATTCCGTCTTCGGTTATCGAAACCGCTTCCACAATTGCGAAATCGATAGGATTTAATACGTCTGAACGCACTAATTCCGCTGTATGGGATAAATGTTGATCAATAAACAAAATTTCTCCTTCGTTAATTTTTTTGCGCATCACAGAATCGGCTTGGAACGGAAGCCGTTTGTTGATAATTCCTGCTTCTGCCATCATTTTATCAATGTCCGAGCCTAGGGAAGCGCCTGTATATACGTTTACCTTTAAGGGGTGTTGTTTCGCTTTTTCGATCAGTGCAAAAGGAACCGCTTTGGCATCGCCCGCGCGGGTAAATCCGCTCAAACCAAGCGTCATCCCGTCTTTTATCCATGAAGCGGCTGTTTCTGCCGTTACAATTCGGTCTCTTAAACGGGGATTGCCGATTAGCTCCGAAATATGTTTATCCAATGCGACCTCACCTCTTTTGTTTTTTAAAAATATTCTAGCGATTTGGCTGTAAAAAATCATTCGAAATTGAATAAAAAGGCTTTCTTTGTACGTGAAAAAGAATTTTCTGTGCATAAAGAAGAAAAATAGAAAAACAGCTTCGAAAAGAAAAGGAATAAGCGAGAAAAAACATTGCCTATAAAAGAAAATAAATACATAGATTGCAAGGCATCAGTGAATAGTTGCGGAAAATAAAGAAAGAGCTCACTTTCATGAGCTCTTTAGAGAGAAGGGGATTGGTAAAAGGAACCGTACAGTAGGAGAAAAGAAGCCGAATTATTAAAAGCAGAGCAGCTTCCGAAAATGGCTTGCATATGTTTGGCTGACAGGCACTCGTGAGCCGTCTTTCATCATCAATAAAAAAGTTGAATGCGAATCTGGATGAATTTCTGCAATGTGATGAATGTTAACGATATATGATCGGTGACACCGAACAAACATATCATCAGGAAGGGAAAATTCCAGTTCTGTTAAGTTATATTTATGGTAGCCTTCCGCATAACTCGATTTTACGAATGTTTTCCGATTTTGGGCTTCTAAATAGATAACGCTCTCGAAAGGAACAGGCAGCCAACGATCCGTCGCTCGAATCGTTAAATACGGCATTGCAAGCATCGGTTTTCTCGGCAATATTGCGGTAACACAGCCCCTCGGGCTGCCATCATCCAAAATTGGGACGGATATCCCGAAATAAGGCACGCCAAAAACGCGGCTGTCTTTCTGTTCTGCAATTTTCCGTTGAACGATCAAGGCCTTGTAAGTAACCGATTCCGGTTTGATTTCGTCTCCGGGGCGAATTTTTAAATCGATCTGTTTGCTTGGTCGGTAATAAATATAGCGCTTATTATCAGAAATCACGAAAGACGCTTCTTTAGGAAATAATTCATTCATCACTTTTGCAATAGAGGAAACAGTAAATGAATCCATATTATCACCCCTAGTGAACGATCTGCCACTTTACTTCGTTTGAGCGGGGTTTCTGCCGACTTGTATGTTTTTGCTAAACGACAGTGACATACAAGCCCCCTTTACGCTTACCTTCCATCCGAAGATGTTCGTTTGAGCATCATTATAGCATTATGTTGTGCGTCTATAAAGGGCAGATAAGGAAATCGGGTGGATGGGAACAGTGTAGGCAAATTTATGATAAAAAATATAGAAAAAAAGTTTGTCGATATACTTTAGAAAATTATGATTAGTTATGTTTTATAATCTTATATAGTAGACATTTTGACGAAAGGGGAGAGGGAGATGAATACGCAGTTTATTGCTGGGCACGCGCGGCTGCCGGCGGGAATGGCGGCGAAAAGCATCTACGATACATTGACGATTACGGCGGAGATTGATAAAAAGTACGGGGTGATTGTCGACGCTTCGTGTACACTGGCGACCGAGCACGGGCGTGATTATGTCGCCCGCTTGCTTAAAGGCCATTCTTTAAGGGACGGGATTGATTCGATTTTAGAACAGCTGAATGAGGGATATTTAGGAAAGGCGAATTCGGCGCTGTGTGCGGCGCTAAAAGATTTGTACAAGCAATATTGCAAAATGCAGGAGGAGAAGGAATAAAACCCCCGCTTCGGGCGGGGGATTTTTTTACATTTGTACCGATTCCGGATTCCAAGGCGGAAGCGTTTTACGCAGCGGTTTATCCTGGCGGTAGCCAAGCACGTATTCCGCCTGCATAATCGTATGAATTTCCCGTGTTCCTTCATAGATGACCGGCGCTTTCGAGTTGCGCAAGTATCGTTCGACAGGATATTCGTTTGAGTATCCGTACGCGCCGTGAATTTGCACCGCATCATCGGCTGCTTGATTAGCGAAGTCGCAGGCGATCCATTTCGCGAGCGATGCTTCTCTTGTTGTGCGGCGCCCTTGGTTTTTCAAAAATCCTACTTTGTAGACGAGCAAACGGCTGATTTGCAGACCTGCTTCCATTCTGGCGATCATTTGCTGTACAAGCTGATGTCTCCCGATTTCTTTGCCGAACGTTTTCCGCTCATGGCAATACTTGACGCTTGCTTCTAAGCAAGCCATAATCAGGCCGACCGCTCCGGCGGCAACCGTGAATCTTCCGTTGTCGAGGGCGGACATGGCGATTTTAAATCCTTCGCCTTCTTCGCCAAGCAGGTTTTCTTTCGGTACGCGGACGTTGTCAAAAAACAGTTCTCCCGTGTTGCCGGCACGGATGCCCAGTTTTCCTTTAATCGCTCTTGATGAAAAGCCTGGCATTGTCCGTTCGACAATAAAGGCAGAAATGCCGCGGTGCTTTTTCGATTTGTCCGTATAGGCGAACACGATAAAGTGATCAGCGATGTCACAAAGTGAAATCCACGTTTTTTGTCCGTTTAAAATGTAGTAGTCCCCGTCGCGGACGGCGGTGGTGGTAATGGAGGCGACATCGGAACCGGCGTTTGGCTCCGTCAGGCCGAAGGCGCCGATTTTTTCCCCTTTCGCCTGCGGAACAAGATATTTTTGTTTTTGTTCTTCCGTGCCCCATTGCAATAATGTGAGGCTGTTTAAGCCAGTGTGCACGGAAACGGCGGTGCGAAATGCGGTATCCCCGCGTTCCAACTCCTCGCAGACGATGGCGAGCGAGTTGTAGTCCATGCCCATTCCGCCGTATTTTTCCGGAATGCATACGCCCATTAAGTTTAATTCCGCAAGCCGTTTGAAAATATTCGGATCAAAATATCCGCGTTCATCCCATTCTTTGATGTACGGTATAATTTCTTTGTCGACAAATTTGCGCACGGTGCTGCGAAGCATTTCTTGTTCTGGAGTAAAATCGAAATTCATCATCATACATCCTCCCCCGTTTCATTCATGATTTCTTTTATAATTTCGTCGTTGTGCTCTCCGGCAAGCGGAGGCGGCAGACGGTACGATACTTTTGTATCCGATAGTTTGATTGGGCTTCCGACAAGCTGCAGCGTTCCCACCTTTTCATGCTTTATCGTAATGACCATATCGCGAGCTAGCGTCTGCGGATGCTGGAATAATTGTTCAAGATTTTGCACCGGGCCGCACGGTATTCCTTTTTCGGCAAGCAAGCGCTGCCACTCGGACCGCGTCCGTTTTTTCACTTCTTCATTAATGCGCCTGTTGAGTTCCTCGCGGTGGGCGACGCGGCCCGGATTCGTTTGAAAGCGCGGATCCGTCCCGATCGTCGGGTCTGACAAAAGCTCGCAAAACGCTTGAAATTGCCGGTCGTTCCCAACGGCGATTACAATCGGTCCGTCGCTCGCTTCATACGTCGAGTAGGGAACGATATTCGGATGTTCGTTTCCCAACGGCACCGGGATGTCGCCGGACATTAAATAGTTGGCTGCGACGTTGACGAGCGCGCTGATGGCGGAATCGAATAGAGAAAGGTCAATTTTTTGTCCGCGCCCGGTCTTTTCGCGGGCAAGCAGTGCGGCCTCAATTGCGATCGCTGCATATAATCCGGTGAATACATCGGCAATGGCGACGCCGACTTTCAGCGGTCCGGATGAGGGGGTGCCGTTAATGCTCATCCATCCGCTCATCGCCTGAATAATGTAATCATATCCAGGCAGGTGGGAGTAGGGACCTGTTTCGCCAAAGCCGGTAATGGAACAGTAAATAAGGCGCGGATTCAACAACGATAAATCGTCATAACCAAGCCCAAACTTTTCCATCGTTCCCGTTTTAAAGTTGTGAATGACGACGTCGGCTGTTTTGGCAAGGTTTCGGATGACTTTTCGGCCTTCTTCCGTTTTTAAGTTGACGGTAATGCTTCGCTTATTGCGGTTAATCGCCGTATAATAGGCGCTCATCCCGTTTTGAAAGGGAGGGCCCCAAAATCTTGTATCATCGGATCCGCCCGGTGCCTCGACTTTAATCACATCGGCGCCAAGATCGCCTAAAATCATCGTGGCGTAGGGACCTGCGAGGACACGAGTCATATCTAAAATACGAATGCCGTCTAACGCGCCTGGCATGGATACACACCTCCTTATGCGGGAAAATAAAAAGCCGGCTCCTTTTCTTTGTCAAGAAAGGAACCGGCTAAACGGCCTGAGGAAGCATTCGGTGAGGAAATGCTGATCAGACCGTCACAGTTCTTCATTTATGACGATGATAAAATGGTTGTCCTCTTGTTCCATCATTGCCGTCTGTGCAGCGCCAGCGGCGAAACTGACGGGAGACGGCTTGTTAAGTTTATTATAAATAATAGAACGATAATTGTAAATAATAAAAAAATTCAGCTAAAAAAAGAGCCTGCTGCTGGCTCCGTTACTGCGATTTTACCGTTTGAAAAATGTGTTTCACGATATTTACGACATATTTGCTTCCTTGTTCGTTCTGTACCCCTTCGACTAGCATGGCAAGGAGAAGGTCAGGATTGTTTGTATTATAGGCGACAAACAGTCCGTTTTCTTTTCCCTTTTCTCCTTTTTGTCCTTTCAGTTCAGCCGTTCCGGTTTTCCCGGCCAACGGAATGTCTTTCATATAAGCGCTATGTGCGGTTCCGTTTGGATTGGCGACGACTTGTTTTAATGCGTCTGCGATGGTGTCAGCTGTTTTGGATGAAATCAATTGCGGTTTCCAAACCGTTTTTTGCTGACCTTTTTCTAAAATTGGCTGCAGTAAATCGCCATGGTTGATAAACGGTGTGTATGCGGCGGCAAGATGAAGAATGCTCATCTGCATTTGTCCTTGACCATAGGCGGTATCCGCCAGCTGCGGCCCCGGTTTCAGCTCGCCTGTATTCGATATTTGCGAAGCTGGAATCGGGTATGGAAACGGCAATTTTTCGCCAAATCCGAATGAGTGCAACCCTTCTTTCAATTGATCCGGTCCGAGATCAAGACCGACCATGGCGAAATAAATATTATCGGAATAAATGAGCGCGTTTCGCAAATTCACTTGTTGCAGGCGATCGCTTACCCTTGTGACGAAATAATTTCCCCACGATCCGTCTTTTGGCTGCCACTTTTTCCCGATGATCGTTTTTGTCTGTTCAGGGGTAATTACGCCTTGTTCGAGACCGATTGCCGCTGTCACCGGCTTAATGGCCGAGCCAGGCGCGTAGGTGGCGGCAAAACGATTAATCAATGGTTTTAGCGGATTATTTTCTAATTTTTTGTATTCCTCTGCTGAAATTCCGAGTACAAACTCGTTTGGATTGAACGAAGGGGAGCTGACTAAGGCGAGAATTTCGCCGGTCAACGGGTGAATGGCAGCGGCGGTTCCCGCTCTTCCTTTCATGTTTTCATAAATCGTTTTTTGCAGCTTGGCGTCAATCGTCAGTGTAACCGTTTCTCCGTTTTTTGGTTTTGATTCGGCAATCGTCACCGTCGATCCATTTTCTTTTTCGATATAGATTTTGGCACCGTCTTGTCCTTTGAGGCGTTCTTCAAACAGCTCCTCGAGCCCGCGCTTTCCGATGCGGTCGGATGGCGAATATCCTTTGTTTTTTAATTTGCTTAGTTCTTCTTCCGTAATATTGCCGATATATCCAATCAGATGGGCGGCGGCCTCCGCGAATGGATATTCCCTTTCTGATACTTCTTTTACTGCCACAGCTTGGATGTTACGGGCGCTTTCTAATAACGCTGTTTCCGATTTTGCTACTTTTTGAATCGGAACAAAATAATCAGGCTGAACCCAGTCGGCATTCAGTTTTTCATTAATGAATTCCACAGGAATATGGAGCAACTCAGCAAGCTGTTTTTTAATCGTTTCTTCGCTTTCGCCCATTTTCCCGGGAACAATGCCGATTTCGTAAGCGGTTCCATTGATGGCGAGCGGCAATCCGTTGCGGTCGTATATTTCGCCGCGCTTTCCAGGTGTAATGGCAATGCGGATTTTATCGTTTTTTTGCAATTGCGGGAAAATGTAAGTGGTATCCCATTGCACATGCCATTGTTCTTGATCCTGCTCTTTTTCTTTTACAAGCAGTGCTTCATGTTTAAACTGGATGGGGCCGGCGATTGTATCCATTTTTACGGAAAAAGGAAGCTTTATTTGGTTTTTGTCGCTATCTTCTTCTTTTTCTTTCACCGGCAGTGGCGTTACCGATAAATTCTTTACTTCGATGTCTTGATAAATTTTTTTGTAGCGCTTAACAAACTCTTCCTTGGATATGTTTTCTTTCGCCTTTTTCGACAGCATTGCGTACATATCCTCGAACCGCTCATCAGTCCATAGTTTTGTATACTTTTGCAGCGCGTCATGCGGGGATGGCGGTTTGCTGCAGGAAGATAATGCAATGGATAAAAACAAAGCAGCGAAAAACAATAGAACTCGTCTTTTCTTCATTCTCGATCCCCTCCCATTATAGTTAGGTATATTTCGGACCGTTTCGTTTCTATGTCAAATATACCATTACACAGGAATTAATATCCAATGAAAATAATAGAAAAAGAGAGGAGAATGAATATTGGAATAGTGGCGAAATTATATTAATAATATTTATTTACTATCATATAAGGTAATCATAATGATGGTCATTCATGAGAAAGTATATATTTTTTATTATCCAAAATATTAACACTGACCAATCACTATTGCCCATATAAAAAATTTATATATGAGAAAAAATAAAATTTTTTGAGGAAATTTTAACAATACTTTGTTATTATCATAAATGGGGTAATTTTGACATGGAACGTTTTGGGATACAATAACACGTATGTGAAGAACATGGAATGCAAACGGTTGCTTTTTTAGGTGAAGAGTGGTCTTCCGCTGCATGTGCGGCAGCGGGTTGGCAATAGATCACATCATCATCGTCAAAGGAGGATTCAGATGAGCAAAACACCAATTACGGTTGCGTACGGAGATGGAATCGGTCCAGAAATTATGGACGCGACGTTAAAAATTTTGGACGCCGCGGGTGCGCAACTAGATATTGAGACGATTGTGATTGGGGAAAAAGTGTATCTCCGCGGCGGTACAACAGGCTTGGAAGAGAGTGCGTGGGATTCGTTAAGAAGAACGAAAGTATTTTTAAAAGCACCGATTACGACACCGCAAGGAGGAGGTTATAAAAGCTTAAACGTAACGATCCGCAAAGCGCTCGGCTTATATGCGAACGTCCGTCCGGCGGTGGCGTATTATCCGTTTGTCGAAACGAAACATCCAAATATGGATGTCGTCATTATTCGCGAAAATGAAGAAGACTTGTACGCTGGCATCGAACATCGCCAAACGGAACAAGTATATCAATGCTTGAAGTTGATTAGCCAGCCTGGTTCGGAAAAAGTGATTCGCTACGCATTTGAATATGCGCGCAGCTACCGCCGCAAAAAAGTAACCTGTTTTGTGAAAGACAACATTATGAAACTGACAGACGGCATTTTCCACCGCATGTTTGACGAAATCGGCAAAGAGTATCCGGATATTGAAAAAGAAACATGGATTGTCGATATCGGCGCGGCAAAATTGGCCAATAGCCCAGAAGAATTTGATGTCATTGTCATGCCAAACTTATACGGCGATATTATGTCCGATATTGCAGCGCAAATTTCAGGTTCTGTTGGGCTTGGCGGTTCGGCGAATATCGGTGATCAATGCGCGATGTTTGAAGCTGTTCACGGATCGGCGCCTCCGCTTGCCGGGAAAAACCTTGCCAATCCATCAGGATTGCTTTTAGCGGCGGTGATGATGCTGCAGCATATCGGTCAGCCGGAAGTAGCGGCACGCGTGCATAACGCTTGGCTAAAAACGATTGAAGACGGCATTCACACGTTTGACATTTACCGCGAAGGAATTAGCAAACAGCAAGTAGGAACGAAAGAGTTTGCAAAAGCGGTCATCGACCGTCTCGGCCAGCTTCCGGAAAAACTTTCGCCAGTTTCCTACAAAGAAGCGCCAAAGCTTCACGCGGTGTTAAAACAACGGCAAAAACAAAAGAAAGAATTATTTGGCGTAGACATTTTCCTTGACTGGGATAAAGGGACGGCAGAAGAGCTTGGCAGAGCGTTGGAGCAATTTAAAGCAGGCAATCTCAAGCTTCGCGTTATTACAAACCGCGGTGTGAAAGTATATCCAGGAGGATTTCCGGAAACGTTCTGCGCCGATCATTGGCGCTGCCGTTTCCATGCGGAACCAGGCGAAACGATCGAGCATCGGCAAATTGTCGAATTATACAACCAGCTTGTTGCGGCGGGATACGATTGCATTAAAACGGAAAATCTTTATTTATTTGACGGCGAACCGGGATTTGCAGCGGTTCACGGATGAAAAAACAGCAGCGGTGCGCTGCTGTTTTTTTTTGGAAGAAACACGAAACTTTTAAGAACAAACTTCGTATAAACGTAATGAAAGGAAGGAGGGACAGAATGAAAAAATATATTGTATTTTTGTTTAGTTTTCTGTTTATTTTTATGGCGATTCAAATAGGATCTGGAATTGTCTTGACGTGGCTGTATACGCCTGATCCGGCAAAACTATGGTCAGAAGCCGCGCAGGCGCCAGCGGAAGTGCAATTTGTCGGACCAAAATTTGGCATGCTGTTTATATCTGCCGTGCTGGCTTTGGTGATATCTTTGTTGATCATGAAACTATTTCGACGATTTTCCCGTCCGCACCTTGGCTAATGTACTAGCTGGCAGCCTATAGCTGCTTTTTTATTTTCCATCCATAAGGGAATTGCCTCTTCATCGGATAGCTATTTTAGCCTATTGAACGATGTCTTGCACATAAGCATCAAACGCGTTTCCTTTGCGTTACTAAAAAATTTACCGGAAACCATGAAAAAGAAGAAACATCAAGCGATATTTATATATAATTGTAAGGAGGGAATGGTCTAGTTTTTACTGAACGATATGGACAAGGAAGTGATGGTGGATGTTTCATGTTCTCGTGACGCTGGACGCCAATTACCTTCCGCCGCTCAAAGTGCTAATGAATTCTTTGTTTCGCAATAACAACCGGCCATTTACGTTTTATTTATTGTATTCCCGCATCCCTGAGATAGAAATCGAATTATTAAAACAATTTGTGGAGAGGCAAGGGCATCAGCTCGTGCCGATTTATGTTGATCCAGAGCTGTTTGCCGATGCACCTGTATTTCGCCATTATACGGCGGAGATGTACTATCGGCTTGCCGCCCATCAGTTTTTGCCGCCGCAGTTAGATCGTGTTTTGTATCTAGATCCGGACATCGTAGCGATTAATCCAATCGACGAACTATACGATATGGATTTTGAAGGAAATATATTTATCGCCGCGGAGCATACCCACTCCACGAAAGTAGCGAATTTATTCAATAAGCTGAGGCTAAAGACGCCGAATGCGAAAGGATATTTTAACACTGGCGTCATGATGATGAACTTGGAGCTGATGAGAAAAGAGGTTCGGCTCGAAGATATTTACCAGTTCATCCGCGATAATCGCTTTAAGCTCGTGCTTCCTGACCAAGATGTGTTGAACGGCTTGTATTGGGACAAAATTAAACGAGTCGATGGCTATCGCTATAATTATGATGCCCGCTATTACGATATGATTCAGCTGCTGCCGAATCCAAAACATGATTTGCAATGGATTCAGGAAAACACCGTATTTATTCATTATTGCGGAAAAGATAAGCCATGGAAAGAAAATTATAAAGGAGAACTTGGTCTATTCTATAAACGGTATAGTGATGTTTTGCAACTCGAAGGGGAAACAACATAAAGGCAGCACAAAGCGCTGCCTTGTGAAAGGATGTTATTTTTTGCGCGCTTTGCTTTGGCGAATGCCTGCAGCTTGGGCGCGCGCTTGTGCTTCGAGATCTTCGTGATCAGCAAATTCGCGGGAGTATTCGACATCGAGTCCGTCAGATTTCAGTTGTTTCGGAACTTGCGGCAAAGTAACTTTGTTTTTATCGCGTGTTTTTTGTCCGCGAGATCGGCCCATCGTCTATGCCTCCTAAGCCATAATGTGAATCGTACGATTCATTACTTAGGATGGCGGGCCGTGCCGAAAAGTATAAATAACAATGTTTTCTAATGCTTCGCTTTTTTTGCCGTGTAGCCGCCGGCTTGGTCAGCCAGTTTAAAGTCGCGGGCATAGCTCATTTCTTGTGCGCGCGTTAACGTGCTTTTTGTTTTTTCGCGTCTCCGGTTTTCCGCCATATTCAGCCCCTCGCTTTTATAAAAATTTATTTGTTTTTAGTTTGCCCGCTGCTCCGCTTTTTTATGCACGCGAATAAAAAAGGGCTGCTACCGTCAGCCCCAGTTACGCTTCCTTGCGTTGTTCCTCTTCGATTAAAGAAGGATGGCGAAGCGTATATAACGTATAATTGTCTTTTGTAATTTCGTATAGATTGTATACATCTGCTCCAATTTGTTCAAGAAGGCTTTTTCTTGTCTCGTTTGCCGGCGTGACGTACGGCAGTTTTTCCGCCGCTTTAATGGAGCGGGTGTTTACTTTGCGAATGCGCATAAATACCGTTTCGATGGAAAGTTCGTAAAATAGTTCATGGAAAAACGCCTCTTTTGCACGGCGGTTATACCCTTGACCGTGATACGGCTTTCCCAGCCATGTGCCTAAAAATCCGGCGTTATCCTGTATATCGAATAAGCTGATCGTGCCAATCGGATTTCCCCATTCATCCAAAATCGTGCGAGAAATAAGTTCACCGCGCTCTTCTGCTTCGATCATTTGTTTCGTCATAAACAAAAATTCTTCGTACGAGCTCGCTTTTTGGCGCACGAAAGGGAAGACCTCCGGGTGCACCATCAGCTCGTAAAGCGCATGGCAATCTTGTAGTTCACGTTTTTTTAACATCATTTTCCCTCCTTTTACCGAGGGCAGTTTATCTGTGGGCAAAACCACCCTCGAAATTTTTTAATATATATTCATCAAAAAATTTCGGGGTGGGAATCGAACCCACTAGAACCAGCGGGATCCGCTGGTGGCGCACCATTTGCCTTCCCCTTTGTCGCGTCGATATATGATTATAGGCAACGAGTCGATTAAGGTCTTCATCATCATACACGATGATAAAGAAAAAAGAAATAGGTTTTTTGTTAAATTTTTATGGATATTTTTTGGTTTTTTTAACGGCGAAACAGTTATGTGGCTAATAAATCGGCTAAACTTTTTTCCAGTGTAGGGAAGGAAAAGATAAACCCAGCTTCCATCAGTTTTTTCGGAATTACTTGCTGTCCTTCGGTCACAAGCATGCTCATTTCACCAAGGAGGGCGCGCAGCATCGCATTTGGCACACGAAGCCAATGAGGGCGGTGGAGCAGGCGGGCGACTGTTTTTCCGAATTGCTCCATTCGGACAGGGGACGGAGCGGTAAGATTGATCGGTCCTGCGAGCCTGTCATGATCGATAATATAAGCAATGGCGCCGACAACATCGTCGATATGAATCCAAGAAAGCCATTGCTGTCCCGTGCCGATGGGGCCGCCGATATAAAAGCGATAAGGAAGAACCATTTTTGGAAGCGCGCCGCCGTTTTTGCCAAAAACGACGCCAAATCGCGCCATTACCGTACGAACGCCTAACAATTCCGCTTGTTTCGCTTCTTTTTCCCATTTCGCTACGGTTTGTGCCAGAAAATCGTTGCCAATAACTGAATGTTCTTCGGTAAAAGAAGCGGTAAGCGAAGTGCCGTAAATACCGATGGCGCTCGCGTTAATAAATACGCCAGGAGGGGATGGCAATGCTTTGATCATTTCAATGATCCGTTTGGTCGTGGAGACACGGCTATGGACAATGCGTTCTTTCTGCTCTTTTGTCCACCTTCTGCGGTTAATTGGCTCGCCGGCTAAATTAATGACAACATCAAAGGCAGGAAAATCAATGTTGGGGCGAGTATCAGGCGTCCATGCAAGATAGCGGATGGCTGCAGAGGAAGACGGTCTAGGGCGCCGGGTTAAGATATAAATCCGGTGTCCTTGCGCCGCAAAGTAATCAGCGAGCGCTTGCCCAATGAAACCTGTTCCGCCGGCAATGGCGATATGCATCCGCTTCCCTCCCTATTTTTTGGCATCATATAATTATTTCGTGTTTTATGTTCAACATTCCTTCTTATGATACGATAAAAGTGGAGGGAAAAAATCGATGGGGATCATTACGAATATAACCGTTCAGCCAAATAGCCACGAACGCTTTCGCGTCACGATGCAAAAAGAAAATGGAGAAATAGATGTCATTACCGTTGATCAAGACGTGCTGCTTCAATTCCGATTGAAAAAAGGAATGGAAATCGATGAGAATTCCTTACAAGAAATAGTATATGCAGATCAAGTCAAAAAAACGTATAATCAAGCTTTATATTTTTTAGCGCACCGCATGAGATCTGAACGCGAGGTCATCGATCACCTGAAGAAAAAAGGTGCGCGCGAAGATGTGATTGCAGAAGTGCTACATAAGCTGCGGGAGAACAAATACGTGGATGACCGCGAATTCGCTTTTGCCTATGTGCGCACGCAAAAGCAAACGACGGCAAAAGGACCGTATGTCATTCGTAAAGAATTGGAAAAGCTCGGGATTGCGGAAGAATGGATTGAGCAAAGCCTGGCTGTTTACTCCTTTACCGAACAAGTGGAGACGGCGCGCTCGCTTTATGAAAAAGCAAAAAAACAACGGACAAAGCAGTCTTTGCGGCAATGGAAATATCAGATCGGGCAGCTTTTATATCGAAAAGGATTTCCGCAGGAAGTCATTGATCAGGTGTTGTCGTCAGAATGTGACGAAAGGGAAGAGCAAGAGTGGGAGGCTTTGCAGCATCAAGGAAGAAAAGCGCACCGCCGCTATGAAAAATATGATAGCCCGCTATACGAGCAAAAAATGAAGCAGGCTCTGTACCGCAAAGGTTTCCCACTTGAGATGATCGAGCAGTTTTTAAGCCAATTAAAAAACGAGAGGGACCATTAGGATAAAATCAGTTCCGCTTGCCCGTTTTCCAAAGCAATAATTTGTTCGGCTATTTCTTTTGGCGAGCGCAGCCGCGAGCGGTCTTTTATATGGTCGCTTCCGTTCCAAAATGGCGTGTCCATGCCGCCCATATAAACGGCGGTAACGGAAACATTGGTTCCTTCCAGTTCTTTCACTAAGCTTTCGCTAAAACCACGAATTGCGAATTTTGTAGCGACATAGACGGATTCGTTTACTTTGCCGCGTAAGCCAGCAGTCGAAATAATATTCATAATTTTTGCTTTCGGCATCGTCAGGAAATGTGGCAAAAATGCTTTTGTCATATAAATGGTGCCGTTGATGTTCGTTTGAATCATCTCGTCAATTTGCTGCCGGGAAAGGGAAGAAAGCGGGCCAAAATGGCCGATGCCAGCGTTATTCACAAGACATGTAACATGGTGATTTTTCACGATCGTATCGACTGTATGAACAACATCTTCGTAACAGCGGATATCAAGTGAATAGGCAAATGCTTTTCCGCCGAGATGTTCGATTTGTTGTACTACGTCTAAAAGAGGGGAGATCCGTCTACCGAGAGCAACGACGATATGTCCTTGCCCAGCATATTGCAATGCTAATTCTCTTCCTAAACCTGTACCAGCTCCGGTAATAGCAATAACATCCATCATCTGTCTCTCCATTCTGTTGGGTTGTCGTTTTTATCATATAATAAAAATCAAAGGAGGAACAAACAATGAACGCTCCTGGGGAACAAAAACGATATAGCGAAATGACGAAACAAGAATTACACCAAGAAATCGCCGCATTGACGGAAAAAGCACGCAAAGCAGAACAGATGGGAATGGTCAACGAATACGCCGTATACGAAAGAAAAATTGCCATGGCCAAAGCGTATTTGCTTGACCCGAACGATTTCCAGCCTGGAGAGATATATGAAATTGAAGGCGATCCAGGAGAATATTTTAAAGTGCGTTATTTAAAAGGTGTGTTTGCTTGGGGCTATCGTCTAAAAGGAAATGGGGAAGAAGAGGCATTGCCGATTTCACTGCTCGGCAAGCCGAATATGTAAAAAAGAACCTAGAGAAGGAATTCTCTAGGTTCCATCAGCTACGACTGTTTTCGCGTCTGGCGTTCAAGGATAATTAAATCGAGTGTCTGCTGCGTTTCCCCATTCACTTGCGAGTGGGCGTGTTTCGGGTTTGCCCATGGCTGCTGGAAAGGGTTGGAGTAGAAGTTATCATAAAATTTTTTGCGTGGATGGTGACCCATTATCGAACACCTCCCAACATCAAGGAAGGTTTTTAAAAATCATCTCCGCGTTCACCAGAGGCGCGCATCCGTTCTTGCGGATGAGTGTTTGTCGTGCCGTTTGCCCGTTTGGAAGCATATTCCGCTTTTGCTCGCGGTTCTCCCTCGAATTTGTTATTGTTTTGGTTTGGGAAGCTGCGCTTTTTATTCCGCACCGCACATTCCCTCCTTGTTTTCCTGCTCGTGTTGGTAACCAACACGTATTTTTATTATGATGCAACTTGGCTGGCTTATGTATGCAAATTGTTGGGACAAGAGGTGAAAAAAATGATGATGAATGAATATTTCGAACGGCTGACGAATTATTTGTTGGAGAAAAACCCGTCCCTTGCTTATGCCCAAGCGCGAACATGGGTGGAATTGCTGTGGGAAGATTTCGAAACGACATACGCCCGCGCCGGATACGAGTACAGAGGAAAAGAGCTGACGGAAAAAGTAGTGCGGCAATGGATCGACCGCTACGGAGCAACGCTGCATGAATTTCAAACAAACAACCCAAAATATAAACATTTATTAAATCGTGACGATTATTTAAAGCACTAAAAATAGGCGGGTGCTTCTAAGCGTCCGCCTATTTGCTTAGTTTGGCGCGAGATCCAGTTTTTTTCGCAGCTTTCCTTCGCTAAAAACCCAGCCTGTGTACGAACTAATAACATTTAAACCGCGATCCAATTGCGCTACGGCGACAAATGGGTAGTGGCCTTTGCTGCGGTAGCGCAAGTCGGTAAAGCGCACTTCGTAATAATCATCGTATTCGTTAAGTTCCCAGCGATAAACAGGGGAGAACGATAAAAAGGCGGCAACGTTTTCATCCTGCTTGGCTGCTTCGATGACGGGATCGTCGGGAAGAGGGCATTTTGCAAATTGATCCAATATATAGATGCGCCCGTTTTTTGCCCGCCCGACATAAAAGTAATCTTTTGCCGTAATCGCCAAATGCCACTCGCGGAAGCGGAACGTCGGAACGGTAATAATCTGTTCGACATCGGCAATTTCGGCGCGGACGGCTTGTTTAATCGCTGCCTGCTGGCGAAATCGTATCATATAATAAACGGCGATGACGCCATAAATCGCTAAAAACGTATAGCCAGGATGAAGGTCAAGAAACAACAGGCCGATGCCGATGACATGCAGGGCAAAAATGATTGGGTCGAATGTATTAATCACGCCGAGCGCGACCCATTTTTTTGTAAACGGACGCAGCGCCTGGGTGCCGTAAGCGTTGAAAATGTCGACAAAGACGTGAAGTACGACAGCAATAAATGTCCATAGCCATAGGTGAAATAAGTTAACCGATGGATAAAAGAAAGCGATAACTCCTACAATAAGCAGCGGCCATAATGATATGGCAGGGATGGAATGAGTAATGCCGCGATGGTTGCGAATATATTTGGCATTGTTGCGCAATTTCAGCACGGTATCGATATCCGGCGCTTGAGAGCCGGCTAATGTTCCAATCAGTACAGCGTGAGACAAAAAAGGATCGTGTGCGACAGCGGGATCTAATGTAGCAATGCTGCCTAGCGCTACCCCCATCAAAATGTGCGTTCCTGTATCCAAGCGAAATAAGCCTCCTTTGTTAGTCTCATTCATTAGTATATCCAGTCCGTTTCCGATCATTGGACGAGTCAATGGATGAAAAACAAAATGATGTATTGCCAGTGTAGCACATTTCGAATGCATTGACGAGGGAAGGGAATACTAAAGCCATCTTTCCTGTCCGGGAAAGATGGCTGAAAAGGCGTCATCATCTAGCTATTTTCCAATTTTTTGAATAGGAAAGAATAAAGCCGATGGTGTGGCTTATGTGAAAAATAATAACGGCGAAACACCTGATGCCGCGAAAGGCACAATCAGGTGTTTTTTGTTATAATAAACATGCAAAACGGACATAAGGGTATCATGGAGGAAATAAGGTGAAAGAACAAACATTGCTTGGCGGATTTGCCATCAAACAGTTTCAACAAGATTTAATCGGCTGGTTTGAAAAAGAGCAGCGCGACCTGCCGTGGCGTAAAGACAACGACCCGTATAAAGTATGGGTGTCGGAAGTGATGCTGCAGCAGACAAAAGTCGATACGGTGATTCCGTATTTTCATAAGTTTATCGAGCAGTTTCCGACGCTTGAAGCGCTTGCCGAAGCGGATGAAGAAGAAGTGTTAAAAGCATGGGAAGGACTCGGTTATTACTCGCGCGTCCGCAATTTGCATGCGGCGGTAAAAGAAGTGAAAGAGCAATATGGCGGAAAAATTCCCGATAATCGCGAGCAATTTGCGAAATTAAAAGGAGTCGGACCGTATACGACAGGTGCGGTGCTAAGCATTGCCTACGGCATTCCTGAACCTGCGGTCGACGGCAATGTGATGCGGGTATTATCAAGGATTTTTCTTGTCTGGGAGGATATTTCCAAAACAGGAACGAGAAAGCTGTTTGAAGCGATTGTCCGGCAAATTATTTCACGTGAAAATCCTTCGTATTTTAATCAGGCGTTAATGGAGTTAGGAGCGCTTATTTGTACACCGCGCAATCCTGCCTGCCTGCTCTGTCCGGTGCAAGCGCATTGCCGCGCGTTTGCCGAAGGAGTGCAGGCAGAGCTGCCGGTCAAAACCAAAAAAACGAACGTGAAACAAGTGCCGATTATCGCTGCGGTGTTGAAAGATGAAAATGGAAAAGTATTGATTCATAAGCGCAGCAGCGAAGGGCTGCTTGCGAACTTATGGGAATTTCCAAACTGTGAAGCGGCGGACGGACAAGCAAGTCAAGAAAAGCAGCTGGAAGCATTTTTAAAGGAACAATATGGGGTCAAGGTACAGCTTGGGCAACCGTTTATTGCGCTAGAGCATGCATTTTCCCACTTGATTTGGAATATTACCGTTTATGACGGAAAAATAGCTGGCAAATTTATTGAAACGGAACAGCTGAAACTGGTGGATGAAAAGGAAATGAGTTCCTATGCTTTTCCGGTTTCTCACCAGCGTGTTTGGCAGGAGTATAAACAGAAAAAAGGTGGATTGTTCCACCTGTTTTAGTCATACATCTGTCTGGTACATTGTATACGTGGCTTCGCTGTTTCTTAGTCCGCCGCGAGCTTCGATTTCTTCGATGATTTCACGGTGGAGCGTCTGGCCTTCTACGTTTAAATATGGAGCGATTTGTTGAAAGGAATGATGGAAATAAGCGAGTTCGCTGTCCGTCCATTCCGATTTTGGAAGCATGGACAGTTCTGTCATATCACGACCAACGTACATTAGAAAAGCCCCCTTTTTTTTCTAGTTTGAAAAAGCAATGATTCATTTATGCGTAAAGGAGAGAAAAACATGAACGAAAAAGTGGCGGTAGTTACAGGAAGCAGCCGCGGAATCGGCAAAGCGATTGCCCTTCGCCTGGCGAAAGAAGGATATAATATTGTTGTTAACTATGCACGCAGCAAAACGGCTGCACTAGAGACAGCAAAGGAAATCGAAGCGTTGGGAAGAAAGGCGCTTGTCGTGAAAGCAAACGTCGGCGATGTCGAAAAAATTAAAGCGATGTTCGCGCAAGTGGATGAAGCGTTTGGGCGTGTGGATGCCCTTATTAATAACGCCGCCTCAGGCGTGCTGCGGCCAGCGATGGAGCTCGAGGAGTCGCATTGGAATTGGACGATGGATATTAACAGCAAAGCGCTTTTATTTTGCGCCCAAGAAGCAGCAAAACGAATGGAAAAAGTCGGCGGCGGCAAAATTGTCAGCATCAGCTCATTAGGAGCAATCCGCTATCTGGAAAATTATACGGCGGTCGGCGTTTCGAAAGCAGCGGTTGAATCATTAACGCGTTATTTAGCTGTGGAATTAGCACCGAAAAATATTTCTGTAAATGCCGTATCAGGTGGTGCCGTCGACACCGATGCATTGAAACATTTTCCAAACCGTGAAGAGTTGTTGTCCGATGCTGTCGCAAAAACACCTGCCGGTCGAATGGTAAAGCCAGAAGATATTGTTAATGCAGTAATGTTTTTGCTGTCTGATGAAGCCGAAATGATCCGTGGGCAAACGATTATCGTGGATGGTGGAAGATCTTTACTTTTGTAATTTTCATGGATAGAATCATCACCTCCTGGGTACATTAAGTCACGTGGAGGTGATAACGATGGCAAAACAACAACAACCAAACAAAACAGCTGCAGGCACTAACGCTCAAGAAGTAAGACAACAAAACGCGCAATCTGCACAAGCAGGCCAATTCGGCACTGAATTTGCTGCAGAAACTAATGCGCAACAAGTAAGACAACAAAACGCGCAAGCAGAAGCTAGCAAAGCGCAAAACTCCAGCAAGTAACATAGAAAAGCGGAGGCGGCAAAAGCCTCTGCTTATTTCATTTTGCACCACTACGAAAACGTCAAAAAAGCTAACAAAGTGAAAAATTGGTAAGGCGAAACATGGTTCGTTTAACGACAAAAGTTGCCATAACTTTACATATATAGTCAAAGGAAATTTTCCTCCCTTCCCGAATGTAATAAACATAACCGGAAGGAAAGGGAGAGAACGAACGTGGAACTGTTTGAACGTTTAGTAAATGAGCAACTAAAAACGATGGACCGGCTTTTATTTTTACAGTCGGAAATCGAGCGCTGCCAAGAAATTGAAAAACAATTGATCGAACTGCAGCAAGAAGCAAAGCTCCAATCGATTCAAGAAGAAATTCAGCAGATGAAACAACAGTTAAAGGAAATTCAACAAACGTTTGAGAAACAAACGGAAGAAGTTATTCTTTCTTATCAAAACCAGTATCGCCGCACATGCGAGCCATCTTCAGCTTGGTAAGATGGCTCTCTTTGTTTTCAATTATCTGCTTAATCGTTATAATAGAAAAGAGAAGTTCCCATGAGAAAGTAGGGAGAATGATGTCTGGATATCCTGTAGAAGGAGAGATTATTCAAATCCATAGTTATAAACATAATGGGATGATTCACCGTATATGGGAAAAATCGGTCGTGCTAAAAGGAGCTTCTGCATATATTATCGGGGCGAATGACAAAACGCTGGTGACGGAAGCGGACGGCCGGACATGGGTGACGCGCGAGCCGGCCATCTGTTTTTTTCATGCAAAACATTGGTTTAACATTATTGGAATGATTCGTGATGATGGGGTTTATTATTATTGCAACTTAAGTTCGCCGTTTGTATGGGATGAGGAAGCGCTCAAATATATCGATTACGATTTGGATATTAAAGTATTTCCGGATATGACATATATTTTACTTGATGAAGATGAGTATGAACGGCACCGTAAAGAGATGAATTATCCCGATGTGATCGACCGCATTTTAAAAAATAACGTAAAAAAACTGATCAGCTGGATTCAGGAACGAAAAGGCCCGTTTGCGCCTGATTTTATTGACAAGTGGTATGAAAAGTTTCAGTCATATCGAAAGTGAATAAAAGAAAAAACAAAAAAGCCTGTTCGTTGCCGCAAACAGGTTTTTCTGCTTTTAAGGGGGATGTTTATGGAAAGTATTCGCCGCTATATGCAATTTGTTCGTCCGTACAAATGGTATATCATCGCTACAATGATCATCGGCATTATTAAGTTTGCGATCCCGCTTCTTATTCCATTGCTGCTGAAATATGTGGTGGACGAAATTATTGGAAATGCGACGATGTCGATGGCGGCGAAAACCACCCGGCTTTGGTGGGCGCTTGTGATCATGTTGGTTATTTTTGTCCTTATTCGTCCGATTGTCGAATATTATCGGCAATATTTTGCCCAGTGGACGGCGAGCAAAGTGCTGTATGACATTCGCAACCAGTTGTTTACACATATGCAAAAGCTAAGTTTTACGTATTATTCGAATCACCGCACCGGTGAAATTATTTCGCGCGTGATTAACGATGTCGAGCAAACAAAAGATTTTATTATTACGGGACTGATGAATCTTTGGTTAGATATGACAACGATTATTATTGCACTCGTTATTATGGTGAAGATGGATATAAAACTGACGCTGCTTTCCATTAGCACGCTTCCGCTTTACGCGTTTTCCGTTAAATATTTTTTTGGCCGCCTGCGCCAGCGGACGAAAATGCGCTCCCAAGCTTTGGCAGAGCTCCAAGCTTATTTGCATGAGCGGGTGCAAGGAATGTCAGTCATTAAAAGTTTCGCGATCGAAGAAGCGGAGCAGAAGCGGTTTTCTGCGCAAAACAACCATTTTTTAACGAAGGCGCTGATGCATACGAGCTGGAATGCCAAATCGTTTTCGGTTGTCAACACGGTTACCGATATCGCCCCGATCATCGTTATTATTTATGCCGGCTATCAAGTACTGCTTGGCCATATTACCGTCGGAACGATGGTCGCTTTTGTCGGATATATCGATCGGCTGTATAGCCCACTGCGCCGCCTTGTCAACTCGTCTACGACTTTAACGCAATCGTTCGCTTCGATGGACCGGATGTTCGAATTTTTCGATGAGCCGTATGATGTTGCAGATGCGCCAAACGCGGTCGACTGTCGAGAAGTAAAAGGCGATATTGTATTTGACCATGTTACGTTTGCTTATCATAAAAATGAACCGCCGGTACTTCGCGATATTTCGTTTTCCGTAAAAGCGGGAGAAACGATCGCCCTTGTCGGCATGAGCGGCGGCGGGAAATCTACGCTAGTAAGCCTGATCCCGCGTTTTTATGACGTGACTGCAGGACGGATTTTATTGGATGGCGTTGATATTCGCCATTTTCGCGTCCGCAGTCTGCGCGATAAAATTGGGATTGTGTTCCAAGATAGTTTTTTATTTAGCGATTCTGTAAAAGAAAATATTTTGCTTGGAAAACCCGGAGCGACGGACGAAGAAGTGATTGCCGCTGCCAAAGCGGCTAACGCCCACGATTTTATTATGAATTTGCCAGACGGATATGACACGAAAGTCGGAGAACGCGGCGTTAAATTATCCGGCGGGCAAAAGCAGCGAATCGCCATCGCCCGTGTCTTTTTGAAAAATCCTCCGCTTCTTATTTTTGACGAAGCAACATCAGCGCTCGATCTGGAAAGCGAGCATTACATTCAAGAGGCAATGGAGCGGCTCGCTAAAAATCGCACAACGTTTATCGTTGCCCATCGCCTGTCGACGATTACGCATGCGGATCGCATTTTCCTTATTGAAAACGGCAAGATTGTCGAAAGCGGAACCCACGAGGAATTAATGGCGAAACAAGGGAGCTATTATCACTTATTTACCATTCAGCAACTCCATCAATAAATAAAAGAAAAATATTTATATTATTGGAAAATAAAAGATGAAAGCGGTTTTACACTTTGTAAGACCGTTTTTTATTATTGTTCAATCTATTGGGATAATTTAAATTTTTTATAATATTATATTGTCTTATGGAAACTCACGTGGCATAATTTTAATTAAAATAAAAATATTTTATCAATTGAACCGAATGGGGATAGAAGGTGAAATAATGGCAGAAGCGCGGGTGCTAGAAGTAAAAGGATTAAAAACGTCTTTTTTTACCGATGAAGGAGAAATCCCTGCCGTTGACGGCGTTGACTTTTACATAAACGAAGGAGAAATTTTAGGAGTCGTTGGCGAATCAGGATGCGGAAAAAGCGTCACCTCGCTGTCGATTATGGGCTTGTTGCCGAAAGGGGTCGGGCGCATTGTCGATGGTGAAATTTTGTTTAAAGGCGAAAATCTCGTTCATGCCTCCGAAAAACGGATGAAGCAGATTCGCGGCAATGAAATCGCGATGATTTTTCAAGAGCCGATGACATCCTTAAATCCGCTGTTTACGATTGGCAATCAGCTAATAGAGGCGATTCGCATACATACGAAAGCGAGCAAGAAAGAAGCGAAAGCAAGAGCCGTCGAGATGTTAAAGCTCGTCGGTCTGCCGCGCGCGGAACAAATTATCGATGAATACCCGCATCAGCTCTCCGGCGGGATGCGCCAGCGCGTGATGATTGCGATGGCGATGGTGTGCAATCCGGCACTGCTCATTGCCGACGAGCCAACTACGGCGCTCGATGTGACGATTCAGGCGCAAATTTTGGCGTTGATGAAAGAACTGAATAAAAACTTTCATACCTCGATCATGATGATTACGCACGATTTGGGAGTAGTCGCTGAAATATGCGACCGTGTGATCGTCATGTATTCGGGAAAGATCGTCGAAGAGGGCGATGTGCGGACGATTTTTAAAAATCCGAAACATCCATATACGATCGGCTTGATTCAATCGGTTCCCGACATTCGCGACAAAAAAGAACGGTTATATTCCATTCCAGGCAATGTGCCGAAGCCGGGATCGGTTCGCCAAGGCTGTCGGTTTGCGGCAAGGTGCGAGCATGCTTTTTCCCGCTGCCTTCAAGAAGATCCAGAACTATACGAAGCAGGAGAACGCGGCCATCGCGTCCGCTGTTTTTTGCCGCTTGGAGAGGAGGAACGAAATCATGAGCGAACCGCTGTTGCAAGTGAAAGGGCTTAAAAAATATTTCCCGATTACGGGAGGAGTATTTGGCAAAAAAATCGGTGAGGTGAAAGCGGTCGATGATGTAACATTTACCGTTTACAAAGGAGAGACGCTTGGCATCGTTGGGGAAAGCGGCTGCGGCAAGTCAACGACAGGACGAATGCTCCTCCGTTTAATTGAACCGACGACAGGGTCGATTGTTTTTGAAGGAAAAGAAGTAACGAAATTGCCGAAAGCAGAATTGCGGAAAATGCGGCGCGATATGCAAATGATTTTTCAGGACCCTTTCGCCTCGTTAAATCCGCGCCATACGGTCGAAAAAATTTTGGAAGAACCGCTGATCGTACACGGAATAGGCTCCAAAGAGGAACGGAAAAAGCGCGTTCAGGAGATGCTGGAAGTGGTTGGACTTGGGCCGTATCATGCGAAGCGGTATCCGCATCAATTTAGCGGCGGGCAGCGGCAGCGCATCGGCATCGCGCGCGCTTTGATGACCAATCCGAAGCTCATTATCGCCGATGAGCCAGTGTCTGCGCTTGATGTATCGATTCAGGCGCAAGTGCTGAATTTGCTTGAAGACTTACAAAAAGAATTTGGGCTTACATATATTTTTATTGCCCATGATTTAGGGGTTGTCCGTCATATTAGCGACCGCGTCGGCGTGATGTATTTAGGGCGTCTAGTGGAATTGGCCGATAGCGACCAATTATATGAATCTCCGAAACATCCGTATACGCAGGCGCTGCTTTCCGCTGTGCCGATTCCGGACCCGGAATATAAAAAAGAACGCCAGCTTTTATCAGGAGATTTGCCAAGCCCGGCTAATCCGCCGCAAGGGTGCGCGTTTCATACGCGCTGCAGCGCTTGCATGGATATTTGCAAACAAAAGCGACCGGAGATGAAAGAAGTAGAGAAAGGGCATTACGTTGCTTGCCACTTGTATTAACAGGATGGCAACCAACGAAATGATAGAAATTTTATTTAAGGGGGAACAAAGAATGAGGAGAAAAACATGGATGACATTGCTTGCATTAATGCTTGCAGTGTCGATGGCGCTTGTTGGCTGCGGAAAGTCAGAAAAAACAAGCAGCGGCGAAAAAGAAAAATCATCATCGCAAGATACGCTCGTCTACGGACGTGGCGGCGATTCTGTCTCGCTTGACCCGGCTGTGGTCACAGATGGCGAATCGCTAAAGGTAACGAAAAATATTTTTGACACACTGCTAGACTATAATGACGAAGATACGACCGTAAAACCGGCGCTAGCGACAGAATGGACGATTTCTGATGATGGATTGACTTACACATTTAAGCTCCGCAAAGGTGTGAAATTCCATGATGGAACGGATTTCAACGCCCAAGCGGTTGTCTTCAACTTCGAACGTTGGGCCAACGGCAATGCGGATAAATTTCCGTATTATGGCTCGATGTTTGGCGGTTATAAAAACGATGAAAGCCATGTCATTAAAGAAGTAAAAGCAGTGGACGACTACACGGTTCAATTCGTGTTGAAACGTCCGCAAGCTCCGTTTTTGAAAAATATTGCCATGACGCCATTTGCGATCGCCAGCCCAGCGGCAATTAAAAAATATGGCGACAAGTTTGGCGAGCATCCAGTGGGAACTGGACCATTCGTGTTTAAAGAATGGAAGCGCAACGAACGAATCGTCCTCGAAAAAAATAAAGATTATTGGGAAAAGGGCTATCCGAAGCTGAATCAATTAATCTTTGTTTCGATTCCAGATAACTCCGCCCGTCTCAATGCGTTGCTAAAAGGCGAAATCGATTTGATGGAAGACTTGAATCCAGCCGATTTGAAACAAGTGGAAGGAAATAAAGATTTTCAAATTTTTAAACGTCCGTCGATGAACGTCGGTTACGTCGGATTGACGGTGACGAGAGGACCGTTGAAAAACAAATTAGTCCGCCAAGCATTGAACTACGCGGTGGACAAAAAGGCGATTATTGACGCGTTCTACGCCGGTCAGGCGGAACCGGCGAAAAACCCGATGCCGCCAAGCATTCCTGGCTATAATGATGCGATTCAAGACTACCCGTTTGATTTAAATAAAGCGAAAGAATTGCTCGCACAAGCGGGATATCCGAATGGCTTTGAAATGGAGCTATGGGCTATGCCGGTGCCTCGTCCATATATGCCAGATGGTCAAAAAGTAGCGGAAGCTCTCCAAGCTAACTTTGCGAAAATTGGAGTAAAAGCGAAAATCGTTACGTATGAATGGGCAACGTACTTAGAAAAAGCAGCAAAAGGAGAAGCGGATGCGTTCTTGCTTGGTTGGACCGGCGATAACGGTGACGCCGACAACTTCTTATACGCTTTGTTAGACAAAGACAGCATCGGCAGCAACAACTATACGTATTACTCCAATGATGAACTTCACAAAATTTTAGTCGAGGCGCAAACCGTCAGCGACGAAAATAAACGAAATGAGCTTTACAAAAAAGCGCAAGAAATCATTAAAGAGGATGCACCATGGATTCCGCTCGTTCACTCGACACCGCTGCTTGCCGGAAAAGCAAACATTAAAGGCTTTAATCCGCATCCGACTGGTTCGGATAAATTTACAAAAGTTGAATTTGAATAACGATATGCGGAGGGGAAAGGAGTGCATCCTCCCCTCTTTTTCATGATCGGCAAAAGGAGGGACAGGCGTGCTTTCATATACAGTCAGAAGAATACTAATGGTCATTCCTGTATTGTTGGGAATGTCGCTTGTCGTTTTTTTCATGATTCGCGCGATACCGGGCAATCCCGCGCAAGTCATTTTAGGACAGAAAGCAACGAAGGAAGCGGTTGCTGCGCTAACACATAAGCTAGGATTAGACCAGCCTTGGTATGTGCAGTACATCAAATATTTAGGCGGCTTGCTGCAAGGGGATTTAGGCGAGTCGATCCGCACCGGCGCCGCGATATCGGATGAAATTTGGCCGTATTTAGCCGCGACGTTGGAGCTTTCGCTAGCCGCGATGATCATCGCTGTCGTCATCGGGGTTAATGCCGGCATTATTAGCGCCTGGTTTCAAAATTCTTGGTTTGATTATGTCGCGATGGTCTTAGCGCTTATTGGCGTTTCGATGCCGATTTTCTGGCTTGGCCTGATGGAGCAATGGGTGTTTGCCATTCAGTTAGATTGGCTGCCAACATCGGGGCGCGAAGAAGTACGAAACCCGATAGAGCCGATTACCCATCTGTATTTGCTTGACACGCTTCTAGCAGGAAATACGGAGCAATTTATGCAAGTCGTGCAGCATTTAATTTTACCAAGCGTCGCCTTGGCGACGATTCCGATGGCGATTATCGCCCGGATTACGCG
Source organism: Parageobacillus sp. NEAU-HV-2 (assembly GCF_059115485.1). Lineage (NCBI taxonomy): Bacteria > Bacillati > Bacillota > Bacilli > Caryophanales > Anoxybacillaceae > Parageobacillus > Parageobacillus sp. NEAU-HV-2. The sequence continues at coordinate 23,597 of NZ_JBXUJJ010000010.1, read as the reverse complement.
CTCGAGCATGCTTGAAGTGATGAAATCGGATTACATCCGCACGGCGAGAGCAAAAGGTTTAAGCATGTTTTGGGTCGTGTACAAGCATTCATTGAAAAATGCGATCATTCCGGTGTTGACTGTTATTGGTTTGCAAACAGGCCTGTTGCTTGGCGGCGCGATTTTAACGGAAACGATTTTTAGCTGGCCTGGCATTGGCCGCTACATTTACGACGCGATTAACTATCGCGATTATCCGGTTATTCAGTCGGGAATTTTAGTGATTGCTACCATCTTTATTTTTATCAACTTAATCGTCGATCTGCTTTACGCGGCGATCGATCCGCGCATCAAATATAACTAGGAAGGGGGAAAGCGGATATGGCGGAACTGGCACGCAATCAAACACCGCTGCATACGGTGCAAGAACAAACAGAGTCTGCTTCCCTATGGAAAGAAGGATGGCGCCGATTTCGCAAAAACAAAATCGCCCTTGTCGGACTGGGCATCGTCGTCTTTTTTATCTTGCTGGCGATTTTTGCTCCACTGCTTGCGCCTTATGACTTTAAAGAGCAAAATTTAGCAGAGCGGTTGCAGCCGCCGTCATCGGAACATTTCTTTGGGACAGACGATTTTGGCCGAGATATTTTTTCCCGTGTTATTTATGGTGCAAGAATCTCGCTATGGGTCGGCTTTTTCTCTGTGCTTGGCTCGGTTATTGTCGGCTCGCTGCTCGGTATTATCGCCGGGTATTACGGGCGCTGGATTGATGGCATTATTTCGCGTTTGTTTGATATTATGCTCGCTTTTCCAAGCATTTTGCTGGCTATTGGCATTGTCGCCGTGCTCGGGCCGTCTTTGCAAAATGCATTAATTGCGATTGCCGTCATCAACATTCCGAACTTTGGGCGCTTGATCCGCTCGCGCGTCTTAAGCATTAAACAAGAAGAATACGTCATGGCGGCAAAAGCAATTGGAATGAGCGATATGCGCATTTTGTTCCACCACATTTTGCCGAACAGCATGGCGCCGATTATTGTACAAGGGACGCTGGCGATTGCGACGGCCATCATTGAAGCAGCCGCTCTTGGATTTTTAGGATTAGGGGCGCAGCCGCCAAATCCGGAGTGGGGGAAAATGCTTGCTGATTCGAAAGACTTTTTGACACAAGCGCCATGGACGATGATTTTTCCGGGGCTGGCTATTATGCTTACGGTGCTTGGCTTTAACTTAATGGGAGACGGGTTGCGCGACGCGCTAGACCCGCGCATGAAAAGCTAACGAAAAAGGCTATCTCCGCTATGATGGAGATAGCCTTTTAGTCGTTAATTAAAGTTTTCGCTAGGGAAGACTCTTGGTGATAATGTTGGAAACTGTCAATAAGCTTATCAAGATGTTCCAACTGCTCGCTATAATCGATAATCGTGCCAACCAACGAGAAAAGATAGTATTCGTTCAATGGATGATGATGCGCGTAAAACGCCTCGATTAACCGCATTCTTTCTTGATGCGCTTCATCAGCCGTTTCCATGCGTGGCTGATGTTTTACTTTGCCTATAAACTTTAATAATATTTGTTCGTGATAATAGAGAAGACAGTCTAACTGCGAACGGATGATTTGCTGGAATTCGAGCGGCATGCGATACAGCTCGTTTTCAAAGCGATGAAGGAGTTTTAATGTATCGAGCGCCCGGTTAGCTGTGACGATCATTTGCCGATATAACACGAGCTTTCGCGATTTTTGGAAACGATTTTTGCGAAAATACGTGCGCTCTTCTTTGTACATTAAGTAAAGATGTTCCAGCTTCGTCATATTTTCTTTTATTTTTTCAATATCTTCTTTCAAAATATGATGCTCTGATGCGTGTCTCGTATGGATGCGAATCCACTTTAAAATGTTTTCTGTGTTTTCGCTAATTTTCTCATATAGTTTCTTTTCATATTTTGGGGGAAGAAAGATTAAATTGACAATAAAGGCAGCAAATATGCCAAGCATAATGGTGAGAAAACGGATAACGGCAAATTCAATAAACTGTTTATCTGTATATTCCATAATAGCGATAACTGTAACTAACGCCACCGAAATGGTAGATTCAAGGCGCATTTTTAAGCAAAGGGCGATAACAATCATGAGCGTAAGGCCGACAATAAATGGATCGCGTCCAAATAACAGGACGGCGATGATTGCCAAGATGGCCCCAATGATATTCGCCTGCACTTGTTCGACCAATGAAAGATAAGAGCGATAGATCGTTGGCTGCATCGCAAATACAGCCGAAATCCCCGCAAATACGGGAGAAGGCAAGTGTAGCAGCGCTGCGAGGAAAAGCGCCAATGTAACGGCGATTCCCGTTTTAAAAATGCGGGCACCGAGCTTCATCGTATCTTCAAACCTTTCCTTCTAGTTCTCGTAAACAATTTAGTACTATACACGCTTTTATATATGATATCAAGAAGGAAATATACATGGAATATTTTTAAAAATGGGAAGGACAGATTTTCTTGCAAAATGGATGGCGGCCGCCGGCATTATTGGTCGTGCTGGCTGCGCCGCTTCTCTCCGGGCCATGCTGCGCTGAAGTCTTTTTTGCAGAAACGGGGATAAAGGCAAATCAAAAAAGAGCATCCCGATGTGAGCAGGGATGCTCTTTCTCGTCATTCTGTCGAAATCGAAGGGTCGGCTTGTTCTTTTGTCGGGATGATTTGGAAGAAATGTTCTTCTAAGTTTTCGAGAAGCGGCTGCAATGATTGCGCTTCTTCGTGCTGATCATGTTCTTTTAACAGTTCGATGTATGTCGATAACAGTTCTTCGACATCTGCTTTGCCGCGTTCGTTTAATGGCTCGAGGCGCACTTGCGCTCCTTTGGCGATACGGCGCTCTAACGCTGCTTTGGTTAAGCCCATTTCAGGCTGATGGCGCAAGTAGACGACGCCGCCGGTCATGCCGGCGCAAATCCACGGCCCCGGATCGCCGAGGACGAGACCGCGTCCATTTGTCATGTATTCAAAAGCAAATCCTTTAATGTTGGCGCGCGTTCCGATGTTTCCGTGTTCCTCATCTGGAAGCGGGGAGGTTACTTGGCCGCCGATGATCATATCGGCTCCGGAGAGGCGGATGCCGGCGCGTGCATCGGCGTTTCCTTGCACGACGAGAAGTCCTTTTTGCGCGCCGTATCCAAAGCCTTTGCCGACAGACCCATTATAAAATTTTCCGTCTTTTCCTTTCGCTTTAAAAATCAAGATGCTGCCGCCAAATGCGGTTTTTCCGACGCCATCCTGGCCGCCGCCGTCAACATGAATGTGAATGCCGTGAGTGTTATAAGCGCCAAGGCCGTTTCCTGGGATCGAGCCTTTCGTATAGCGTAAGGTGACGTTTGGCAATTTTTTGTACGAACCATCAAGACGTCCGCGCACGCGGTGGCACGAAACACGGCTGCCGAGAACGCGTTGTTCGGATGTCACGGTCGCAAATTCACGGGAGCGATGCAAATCTTCCACATGATAATCGAGATATTCTGCTCCGGCGGCCACGAGCAATGCTGGTTCTTCCGCGCTTGCGGCCGCTTCTTTTTGCGCCAGCTGCTCGACCTCGAGCACTTTAAGCAAGTTTGCTAGATTCATTTGCCCCAGCCCTCTTGTTTGTTCCAATAAGTCAGAGCGGCCGACAACATCTTGCAGGCGGGTAACGCCGAGAGCTGCTGTTAACGCTTTTAGCTCGTTTCCAAAGGCGGTGAATAAGTTAACCAATCCTTGCACCGCAGCCTCGAATTGCCGCGGGACGAAACGGCGCAGCCCGTGTTCTTTTGCTTGTGCTACCGATTCAATTTGCGTGGCAATGCCGACGTGGCACGTATCTAAATGACAGCCGCGGCAGGTCGTACAGCCGATCGCGATCATCGATAATGTACCGAAGCCGATGCGGTTTGCGCCAAGCAGCATCACCTTTAGAACGTCGAGCACACTTTTGATGCCGCCGTCTGCCCAAATTTCGACTTTGTGTCGCAAACCGGCTTCTATGAGCGCGTTATGGGCCGCTTTTACCCCGATTTCTACCGGAAGGCCGACATGCTGCAGGGCGTGGATGCGTGCCGCCCCGGTTCCGCCGTCAAAGCCGCTTAGCGTAATAATGTCCGCACCTGCTTTGGCGATGCCGACGGCAATCGTTCCGATGTTTGGAACGACCGGCACTTTAACGGCGACTTTTGCCTTGTCGTTCGCCGTTTTTAATTCGGCGATCATTTGCGCTAAATCTTCGATTGAATAAATGTCATGGTTATTGGACGGAGAAATTAAGTCGGAACCAATTGTCGCGTTCCGCGCTTCGGCGATTTTTGCCGTCACTTTTGAACCTGGCAAGTGTCCGCCTTCGCCTGGTTTTGCTCCTTGGCCGATTTTAATTTCGAGCAGATTCGAAGAGTTCAGCAATTCCGCGTTGACTCCGAAACGGCCGGAGGCGATTTGCTGGCCGCGCGTGCGCGGGTATTTGCCGAGCATATCTTTAATTTCGCCGCCTTCGCCGTTTAGGCTGACCATGTTCAAGCGATCCGCCGCTTCCGCATAAGCGCGGAACGCTACTTCATTTTGTGAGCCGAACGACATCGAAGCAATGACAAACGGCAGGCTATGTTCACCGACACTAATATCGACTTTTTCAACCGGAACGGGCTTGTCGGATTTCTTTATATCCAGCAAGTGGCGAATGGTTGTCGGTGTTTCGCTTTCAAGCTCGTTTGCTTTTTCCCGGTAGCTGTCATACGATCCTGTTTGCGCGACTTCGCCAATCGCCTTCCAAATGCGCGGGAAGAGGTGGAACGTTTTTCTCGGCTTGGCGTTTTCGTTGGCGTAGTCTTCGGCACGGGCGATGGCGTCTTGTTTTAGCGCCGCGAAGTCGTATTGCAGTGAATCCGAACCAAAGAAGTTGACGATGTTTAACGCATCGGCAATTTCATCATGCAGGCCGATTGACGAGAAGAGGCGGCTGTAGCCGCGCAATTCATGAATGCCGATGGTGGAAATGACTTTTTCTAATCCTTTATTCAGCGCTTTAAATAAGTTTATTACAGGCGTAATTGATTCTTCCGCTGCAACCGTCGCAAACATGAGATACGGGCTGATGGCGTTTGCTCCTAACCCGTAGACGACGATCACATCATGAAGAGAGCGGATTGCACCGGAATGAAGCAAAAGCGAACAGTCGCGGCGCAAATCTTGTTTTGTTAGCGCTTGATCAATCACCGATGTAACAAGCAATGGGTCGATCCACAAGTTTCCGTTTTGGTGTGCCTCTGCATCGTCTAAAACGAGCAGGGTTTTGCCGGAACGAACCGCCTCGCATGCTTCGTTAGAAAGACGCTCTAGCGCCTGTGGAATTGTCTCTTCGCTTGTAAATGTCGTTGACAAAGTATGCGCTAATTGTTTTTCTTGGAACGAATGAACAATTTGGTCGTACGAAGGATGATGTAATTCTGCCGCACAGTCGTTGCCGATTTTTCCCTCAATGAGAATCGGTGAGCTCAGTTCGATGGTGTATGATGTTTCTGGTTGTGCAAAAAGAGACGGCCGTTTGCCAATCACTGTTCTTGTCGAGAAATGCTCCATCTCACGGTCGCGGTCAATCGCCGGGTTGGTGACAACGGCAACGCTTTCTTTAATGAAGTCGGCAAGATTTTTGCGATTCGGGTCAATCGCTGCAAGCGGCGCGTCATGACCTAGTGAGCGAATCGGCTCCGCGCCTTTTTCAGCCATTTGCTCTAGCAGTTGAATATGCTCTCTGTCCCAGCCAAATGCCGCATATTGTCCGTTATGCACTCTGGTCGGAGCGGAGGAAAATATATGGTTGTCTAGTTTCGGAACATCAAGGCGCTTTCGGAAGTTTGCGATATCAAACCGCCCCGAAAAACGGGTGTATACTTCTTCTTGAAATTGTTCATATTCCAACACTTGAATAGCCCCGTTGCCGGACCACATCAAACCGATTTTTTCCCCAGGCGCAAGCGGTTTTGGTTCGCCAGTATATTCGCATGTTGGAATAATTCCCGGTTCGGACGTAAACACAAACCGCTTTTCCGTTTCTAATTTCCACAGCGGCCGCAAACCAAGGGCGTCGACGCTGAATACTGCTTCATCGGCGTAGCGGGAGATAATCGCCGCCGGCCCTTGGGCGAAATGCCCCCATGCCTCGCGGATGTATGCATATAAATCTTGCAAGTGTGGCGGATATTTCTTGATTTCATTCAAAATAGGCGGGAACAGTATATCCATCGCTTCAAATAAGCTATAGCCATAGCGGCAAATGAGCGTTTCGATTGTCCGGCTTAAATCTTGGGAGTCGCTGCCGTCTTTTGTCAGCGGAACGCCGATCATTGTTGCTTCTTCGCGCAGCTTTGCGATCGTGTTGATTTCTCCGTTATGTCCTAATACGCTAAACGGCTGAACGCGGAAAAAGTTGGACAGCGTATTGGTCGAGTAACGGTTATGCCCTAATGTCATGGTCGATGCGATAAACGGATGGGCCAAGTCATGATAGTATTTTGGCAAAATATCGCCGGCTCCCATCACTTTATAGACAACGTGGAAATTGCTCAAAGAGGCGACATGGACATGTTCATCTTGTTCGATGTCAATAACGAGATCAAATAACCGTTTCGAAAGCTGTACATTGTCGTTTGGCAGCAAGGCGATTTGCCAAAATACCGGTTCTTGTCGAAGCGCGATTGGTCCTAATGCGCTCGATGAAGTGACGCGGTCCGATTCAAAAATCAACGAGAATCCATAATGTTTACAAAGCTGTTTAATTTGCGCTTTGACATCGTCTACATCTGCAGACCGATGGATGAAAACATGACCGACGGTAAAGCTTTCGTCGTTGGCAATCTCCGGGTTTTGGCCGGCATTTGCGAGTTTTTTCATCCACAGTTTTCTCGGAATATCCATATGAATGCCAACGCCGTCTCCCTCGCCGTTAATGAAGCCGGCGCGGTGGTTCATTTTGACAAGTGCATCAATGCATGTCATAATGTTTTCGCGTGTCGGGATGCGCTGTTTTTCAATGGCGGCGACAATGCCACAGGCATCATGCTCGACCTGATGAAAGTTTTTGAAAAGATTTGGATTCCAATGTTGTTTCATATGCAAGTGGCGTGATTAAGCGGGAGGGGCCCGCTTCCGCCGTTCACCTCCTGTTGTATTCCCTGAACCTCTGCGCGATGGAAATCGGCATGTTCTAGCATACAAAAAAGAGTTTTTCTACACCTTCGCATAGATGCTCCCTCTTGTTCCGCTAGATTTTCATGGATAAATACTTGTCTTGTCAGCCCGATGCAAAACCGATCCCCACTTCATCCAGATAATTTCAGTGACGGACTTTCAAATGGTAAGCATTAAATTCGGTCTTAATTTTCAGAATTTATAACTTATCATACCATGTCAGAAAGTTCAAATCAATTATTTATTCACTTTTTTGGATATATTATTCACAAAATTGTCAAGTTTTTTGTAACCGTTTTCATAAAAATAGCAAACCATCCAGGAGGAGATCCTTCCTAGATGGTTTGTATAATTATGCATTTTTTAATTGTTTAAATGCGTTTTCTACCGCCTGAAGTGTGTATTCAATATCGTCTTCTGTATGTGCGAGCGTGACAAACCACGCTTCATATTTTGAAGGAGCGAGGTTGATGCCTTGTTTTAACATGAGTTTAAAGAACTTCGCAAACATTTCGCCGTCGCTTCGCTGCGCTTGTTCATAGTTTTCGACTTTTTCGGTCGTAAAGTAGACGGTAAGTGCGCCTTTTAAGCGGTTGATTGTTACTGGAACACCATATTTGTCAGCATGGTGAAGAATACCATCTTCTAACATCGCGCCAAGTTTATCAAGATATTCATAAACGCCGTCTTGCTGCAGCACCTCAAGGCAGGCGATGCCAGCAAGAATCGATGCTGGGTTTCCTGCCATCGTCCCTGCTTGGTATGCCGGACCGAGCGGCGCGACTTGTTCCATAATGTCTTGACGGCCACCGTATGCGCCGATTGGCAGACCGCCGCCAATAATTTTTCCAAGCGCGGTTAAATCGGGTTCGATACCTAATAAATTTTGCGCCCCACCGTACATAAAGCGGAATGCCGTGATGACTTCATCGTAAATGACAAGCGCTCCTGCTTGATGGGCGATCTCATTGATCGCTTCTAAAAAGCCAGGTTTTGGTGTAACGATGCCAAAGTTGCCAACGATCGGTTCGACAAGCACAGCGGCGACTTGGTCTCCCCATATTTCCATCGCTTGTTTGAATGAGTCAACATCGTTGTACGGTACAGTAATTACTTCTTGAGCAATGCTTTTTGGCACGCCGGCGGAATCTGGGGTTCCTAATGTCGACGGACCAGAGCCGGCAGCGACAAGGACTAGGTCAGAATGTCCGTGGTAACAGCCGGCAAATTTGACGATTTTATCGCGGCCGGTATAAGCGCGTGCCACGCGAATCGTCGTCATTACCGCTTCCGTTCCCGAGTTGACGAAACGTACTTTTTCTAAGGATGGAATCGCTTCTTTTAGCATTTTCGCGAATGTAATTTCATGAGGAGTTGGAGTGCCATAAAGGACGCCAGTTTCCGCAGCGCGCTGAATCGCTTTCGTGATGTGCGGATGGGCATGGCCTGTAATAATCGGTCCGTATGCTGCCAAATAGTCGATATATTTGTTGCCGTCGACGTCCCAAAAATAAGCGCCTTGCGCGCGTTCCATGACGACCGGCGCCCCGCCGCCGACCGCTTTATACGAACGGGATGGGCTGTTGACGCCGCCGACGATATGCTTGAGCGCTTCCTGATACAATTGTTCCGATTTCGTAAAATTCATGTTCTAAAGCCTCCTATGATTGTCATCATTTTTCCCTCTCTTATTCTAACATATTTGCCGGAATGTACATTTGAAGCAGCTATTCATTAGATGCTTCAACGGGGAGCGGAAAAAGCATGGCGCGCAGACATTGTATGGCAAATAATGAAAGAACAAAAAAGATGAAATATCATTCCGTTTATGTATAATGCAATACGTAGGAATTTTGTATGAAACGAAGGGAATAAATAACGTTTTGCGATTGACGGTTACACCAATATTTGGTGAAACATGTATGTTCCATGTCTTTTTTTAACTTCATTCCTATGCAGGAGGAGAACGATGAACGTCATCGAAGTGGAAAACTTACGGAAAGAATTTAAATCGTATTCGAGCCGCTCCGGCTTAATTGGCGCGTTTCGCGATTTATTTACGCGAAACTATAAAATCATTCGTGCGGTGAATGATATTTCGTTTACCGTAGAGCAGGGGGAAATCGTTGGCTATATCGGCGAAAACGGCGCAGGAAAATCGACGACAATTAAAATGCTGACGGGAATTTTGACGCCGACGGCGGGAAAAGTGATCGTCAACGGCATGAATCCGCATAAAGAGCGGGAAAAGTTCGTGCGGACGATCGGTGTGGTATTCGGACAGCGTTCCCAATTGTGGTGGGACATTGCGGTGCAAGAATCGTTTCGGCTCTTGAAAAAAGTGTATCGCGTTTCCGATGAAGATTATCGGCAACATATGGAACATATTATTGAGACGCTAGATATCGGTCCGCTCTTGGACAAGCCGGTGCGCAAGCTGTCGCTCGGGCAGCGGATGCGCTGTGAACTGGCAGCGGCGCTCATTCATAATCCACCGCTGTTGTTTTTGGATGAGCCGACCATTGGCCTCGATGTGCTTGTCAAACTGAAAATCCGCGAGTTTTTAAAAGAAATTAATGAAAAATACAACACGACGATTTTATTGACGACGCATGATATTTCCGATATCGAAGCGTTATGCGAACGCGTCATTATGCTCGATGAAGGAAAGATCATTTACGATGGTTCGCTTAAGCGCCTTAAAGAAAAATGGGGAGAGGGAAAACAAATCCAATTTACGTTTGCGGGCGAAATTGCATTTCATGATTTACAGGAACTAACGAACGGTCTGCAAGTGATATGGAAAAAAGGGGAGCAAGACAACGTCTGGATAGCGCACGTGCCTTCCGCGCTGCTGCCTGAAGTGATCAGCCGCGTTGTCGCCCGCTACTCGATTCAAGATATGAACATTAACGAAATTTCCACGGAGGAAATTATCCGCAACATCTACGAAGAAGGTGTTGTGCATGAATAAATATATTGAGATGATCCGCATCCGCTTTTTAATGATGCTTGCTTACCGGACCAATTATTATACGGGCATTCTTATTTACGCCATTAATATCGCCGCGTACTATTTTCTCTGGTCAGCGATTTACGGCGGCAAATCGACGATGCAAGGAATGTCGATGGAGCAAATGACCACGTATGTTGCCATTTCGTGGATGGCGCGTGCGTTTTATTTCAATAATATCGACCGTGAAATCGCGATGGAAATTCGCGAAGGAAAGGTGGCGACCGAGCTCATCCGCCCTTACAGTTATTTGGGAATGAAAACGATGCAAGGATTGGGTGAAGGAATTTTTCGCTTATTGTTTCTTTCGCTTCCCGGCATTCTTCTGATCGCGCTGTTTTTGCCGCTTCGTTTTCCGACCGATGTTCATACATGGCTGTTTTTTATATTGTCGATTACATTCAGTTTTATTATTAATTCAGAGTTGAATTTGCTTGCAGGAATTGTGACGTTTTTTACCCTCAACAATGAAGGCTTGTTGCGGGCAAAACGGTTCGTCATCGATCTTTTTTCTGGCTTGATTTTGCCAATCCGCTTTTACCCAGAATGGGCGCAAGAGGTAATGAAATACTTTCCATTTCAAGGAATTAGCTATATTCCAAGCATGATTGTGACAGGAAGCTTTCAAGGGCAAGCAATCATCCACGGTCTTTTGTTTCAGCTTGTATGGTGCGTGCTGTTGCTCATCCCGATTCAGCTATTGTGGCAAGCGGCGAAAAAACAGCTTGTCGTTCAAGGAGGGTGAGTTGTGTTTTACGTATCGGTCTTTTTTCAATATATGGCGCAATACATGAAAACCAAATTGCAATATCGCGCCGATTTGTTTGTTGAGTTCATTTCTGATTTGATGTCACAGGCGGTCAATCTTGTGTTTCTTCTCGTTGTGTTTGGGCATACGTCGTTATTGCACGGCTGGACGCGCGAGGAAATTTTGTTTATTTACGGCTTTTTCTTAGTGCCATATGCGGTGTTTGGGGCGTTTTTTAACATTTGGGATTTTAACGAGCGCTATATTGTCCGCGGGGAGATGGACCGTGTGTTGACGCGCCCGGTGCACAGCTTGTTTCAAATTATTCTCGAGCGGATGGAACTTGAATCGTTGCTTGGCGGAGTGACGGGCATCATCATTATGGCGTATGCAAGCGCGCGTTTATCCCTTTCGTTTCATTGGTATGACATTTTTATGTTTATTCTGTTTGTTTTAGGTGGAGCGCTTATTTACGCGGGAGTATTTGTGTCATTGGCGACCATTAGTTTTTGGGCCGATGCTCGTACATCTATTATGCCGATGATGTACAACATCAGCAACTACGGACGCTATCCGATTGACATTTATCATCGCCTCATCCGCTATATTTTAACGTGGATTTTGCCGTTTGCGTTTGTCGGAGTATATCCCGCATCGTATTTTCTTGGCAAAAAAGAATGGTACAACTATGCGTTTTTTACTCCAATCATGGGTGTTATCTTTTTTACGATTGCGGTCGTTTTATGGAACGCAGGAGTAAAGCGATATCGAGGTGCGGGGAATTGAGAAAGAGGGTGAATTCAAAAGGAAATAAAAATTCCTTTGACGGATCCGCCCTCTTATTTTTTATAGGATATTACGGAGGGTATAATGACAGACTGTTTTTTTCGTTTATTGGCTGTGATTGTGTGAGCAAACTGTTAACAAAAAAGACAAATTTATTTTATAGTTGATACTTGATAAAGTTTGTGAAGTAATGCACAATATATTTGTGAATTGTTTCACAAATGAATTTTTGGAAAGGATGACAGACAACTATGAAAAGACAATGCATGAATCGAGTAGCACTTATAGGAACAGGATTCGTTGGAGCCAGCTATGCATTTGCTCTTATGAATCAAGGGATAGCGGATGAACTAGTGTTGATTGATGTGAATAAAGAGAAGGCAAAGGGCGACGTGATGGACTTAAATCACGGAAAAGTATTTGCGCCGAAGCCAATGAATATATGGCATGGAGATTATCAAGATTGTCAAGATGCTGATTTGGTAGTGATTTGTGCAGGTGCTAACCAAAAGCCAGGGGAAACAAGACTCGATCTTGTTGACAAAAACATTAATATCTTTAAAACGATTGTCGATTCGGTTATGAGATCAGGGTTTGATGGCATTTTTCTTGTTGCAACAAATCCAGTAGATATCTTAACGTATGCTACTTGGAAATTTAGCGGTTTACCGAAAGAACGAGTTATCGGTTCGGGAACGATTCTAGATACGGCAAGATTCCGCTTTTTGTTAAGTGAATATTTTCAAGTAGCTCCAATCAATGTGCACGCGTATATTATCGGAGAGCATGGGGATACGGAGCTGCCTGTTTGGAGTCACGCGGAAATTGGAAGTATTCCAGTTGAGCAAATATTGTCGCAAAACGATAGCTGCAGAAAAGAGGATTTAGAAAATATCTTTGTTAATGTTCGGGATGCGGCATACCAAATTATTGAGAAAAAAGGTGCAACATATTACGGCATTGCAATGGGGCTAGTCCGCATTACACGTGCTATTTTGCACAATGAAAATGCTATATTAACCGTTTCCGCTCATTTGGATGGTCAATATAATGAGCAAAACGTTTATATCGGTGTACCTGCTATTATCAACCGAAACGGCATTCGCGAAGTAATGGAAATAAAGTTAAATGAAACAGAACAACAGCAATTTCATCATAGCGTAACCGTATTAAAAGACATTCTTTCCCGTTATTTTAATGAGGTAAAGTAATAAGTACTGACTTAGAATAACAACAAGGTGAACATCATGTGGATACAACATTACAATCCTTTTCATAACGCATATCTTTCTGCATTCATTGCGGCGCTTCCAATTGTTTTATTTTTATTATGTTTAACGGTGTTGAAGATGAAGGGAGTAAAAGCCGCTTTTCTTACCCTTTGTTTTGGATTAGTGACAGCGGTTTGTTTTTTCCATATGCCGATTTCAAAGGCGATTGCCGCTTCCATTTATGGAATCGCGAACGGTTTATGGCCCATTGGTTATATTGTGATCATGGCCGTCTGGCTATATAAAATCGCTGTTAAAACGGGGAAATTTGATATTATCCGTGGGAGTATCGCAAACATTTCTGAAGATCAGCGGCTTCAACTGTTGCTCATCGGTTTTAGCTTTAACGCATTTTTAGAAGGAGCTGCGGGATTTGGCGTTCCGATTGCCATTTCAGCCGCTTTACTTTCGGAACTAGGATTTCGTCCATTAAAAGCTGCCGCTCTTTGTTTAATTGCCAATGCTGCATCTGGCGCGTTTGGAGCAATTGGGATTCCAGTTATTGTCGGAGCGCAAATGGGAGATTTAACTTCGCTTGAGTTATCTCGTACACTTGCTTGGATTTTACCGTTTATCACATTTGTTATTCCATTCTTATTAGTGTTTATTTTAGATAAATGGAAAGGTATTAGAGAAACATTGCCTGCTCTTTTAGTGGTAAGCGGAAGTTATACCATTGTGCAAACATTGACAATCATTGTATTCGGTCCTGAATTGGCCAATATTTTAGCAGCACTTGTCAGTATGGGGGCACTAACTATTTTCTTAAAAAAATGGCAGCCTTCACATATATATCGAGTTAATCAAGATGGGAAAGTTGTAGAAAAATCTAAATACAGCTTGAAAGAAATCATCAATGCGTGGTCTCCTTTTTATATTTTAACGGTAATCGTTATTATATGGAGTCTACCAAGTTTTAAAGCTCTATTTGCTGAAGGTGGAATGCTTCATCAAACTACGCTTTTATTTAAAGTGCCATTTTTACATGGGGAAGTCGTAAAAACTCCTCCGGTGGCGCCGACACAGACTGCATTAGATGCAATATTTAAGCTAGATCTTGTGTCAGCAACAGGTACAGCGATTTTATTAGCGGTGTTGTTCACAAGTATGTTTAGCAAAAACATTACGTTCGCTGAAGGAATACAAAGTTTAAAAGAAACATGTAAAGAACTATGGATTCCTGTATTAACTATTTGTTTTATCATGGGATTTGCCAACTTGGCTAACTATGCGGGCTTATCTTCTACGATTGGTTTAGCATTAGCGAAGACAGGGGATGCATTTCCGTTCGTTTCCCCGTTATTAGGGTGGCTTGGTGTGTTTATTACAGGATCTGTCGTGAGCAACAATGCTTTATTTGGCCATTTACAAGTGGTTACAGGAACTCAAATAGGGACAAACTCTTCGTTATTGCTTGCTGCCAATACTAGTGGAGGAGTTATGGGAAAACTCATTTCTCCGCAATCAATTGCCATTGCAACAGCAGCGGTGCAAGAGACTGGTAGAGAATCTAACTTGTTTAAAATGACGGTTTATTATAGCTTGATCTTGTTATTGTTTGTGGGAGTCTGGACATACGTTCTTTCGATCATTGGAATTTAATAGTTTGTTATTAAGTTAAGCATTGTGTATAGGCGGGTATATTCTGCGGCCTTTTTCCGATTGATGTACCGGAAAAAGGCCGCATTTAACATTTTCCCGAGAAGTCTCCCTTCCTCTAAACGGAGTGAAGGAGGGAGAGGTTCATTTTACATTACTTGCTCCATCTTTTTCGTGTAAAGCGAACGAATCAAAAAATAGTAACCAAGTTGAACAACGAAAAAGATGATAATGACAAGCACGCTTGTCTTGACAACGGAGCCGGACACCATGTTTTGCAGCATTTTAAAGGCAAAGCCGGCATGGACGGTAGCGATAGCAAATGGAATAAAAAAGAGAATTGCTACTTGCTTCGCAGCGATTTTTTTCATTTCTTTTAATGTTAAACCGAGTTTGGATAACGCTTCGTATTGCTTGCTGTCCTGCTCTAAATCGTTATAGAGCTTAAAATATAAAATGCTGTCAGCGGCTAAAAAGAAGAGGACACTGACGAAAAAACCAATAAAGAGCATTAAGGAGAAAATTTGTTTCATTTGGTTAAAGAATTCTAAACGATTGATGAAATCGACATCATCTTTTTGAATCACGCGGTTCAGTTTTTTGATTACTGATGTTTTTGATTCCCAATTTTTATATGATATACCAGTGTAATATTGAATCGTTTCTTCCGCTGCGAGACGATGAAATTTAGCATATAAATGATCAGGAACAACTAACATGTATCCGATAAACCCCGAAGGATTGATGGCTGGTTGGGGAATCGATTTAGCCAATGGAACCACCAACGTCTCATTACTATTTTTTATAGCGATCGCAATTTGTTTTCCTTTAATAGGTTCATACCCTTGGTCAGGGGTAGGGTGCATATAGGCAGCTGTATTTGCTGGTAGCGATATATGCGGCTGACCGGCCAAATCCGCGAATCGATTGTAATCTGTTACACGCATCAGAACAAGGTTTTGCATTACATCATCGTTAGGTTTCTTAGGATTATATGCCCGAATGAAAGCGGCCTTATGACTTGTGAAAGGAATATGCTCATCACGTAAAACATTTTTTAGTATTTGCAATTTGTTTTCAAAGGCTTTCGGTTCTTTTTTTGAGATAAGGGCAATCGCATGCGGAAACCGCGCTTCTGCTTCTGCTTTTTTGCCAAAATAAAGGTTGGCAAGCACCCCGGTAGAAGTGAAGGTCACCGCCGTTAGAATCGTCACCATGCTTAAAATTCTCGCGTTATCTTTCAGTTTATATGTTAGTTCCGCGGCGGTAATTAAGTTTGTGCCACGATAATAGAAATGCTTTTGCTTTTTATAGTATCGCAGCAGCCCGATGCTCGCTTGCGTATATAGAAAGTACGTTCCAATAATGACGAGCAATAGAATTGGAAGGACGCGTTTCATCATTTGTACGATGTTGGAGGTATAGGCTAAATAGTATCCAATTGCCAGGCAGATAACCGCAAGCATCGAAAGCCAGATCGAGTAGACAGGCGTTTTTTTCGGTTTTTTCGCCGACATTAATAAATCAATAATTTGCGAAGAACGGATCGTGATGAGCGTCAAGATCGTAATTGCCTCAAATGTCACTAGAAACACGATCCCGGTAGTGGCGACCGCTTTCCAAGCAATATAGTAAGATAGCGGCGATGGCAAGTCTAAAATAACAGAAAACAACATGAAAAAGATTTTTGTCAGTAAGGCTCCAAACACCATTCCTGTTACAATCGAAAGCAGGGCGATGATCGAGTTTTCGATCACGATTAATTTATTTAGCTGACCGCGCGTAATACCAAGTAACGTCAGCATGCCAAAATCTTTTTTACGCAATTTTAAAAACGAGCTTGTCGAATAAAAAATGAAAAATACAGAAAAAAGAAAGACGATGACTTCGGCAGCAAAGATTCCTCTTCGCACTGATGGACGAATCGTTCCATTCACTACATCAGGATGGAAAATAAATGCAGCGTACATAAAAAAGACAGTGACGGCGAAAGTGCTGCTCAAAAAATAGGCGGCATATCGGCCAAAGCTTCGTCTCACATTATGAAGGGCGAACTGTCGAAATGTCATTGACGTTCCCTCCTAATAGTGACAGCATGTCCAGAATATCTTGAAAAAACGCCTGCCGGTTATGTCCTCTGCGTATCTCTGTGAACCATTTGCCGTCTTTGATGAAAATAATGCGCTCACAGTAGCTCGCCGCAAAAGGATCGTGCGTAACCATCATGATGGAAACGTTCTTTTCCTGATGCAATGCTGTTAATGTTTCCATCACATCTTTTGAAGATTTCGAGTCCAGATTCCCGGTCGGTTCATCGGCAAAAATGAGCAGCGGTTCATGAATAATTGCCCGTGCAATTGCAGCGCGCTGCTGCTGTCCGCCTGAGACTTCGTATGTCCGCTTATCGAGAATCCCTTCAATGCCTAAAGTGGCAGCTACCATTTGCAACCGTTGTTCCATTTCTTTAACAGGAATTTTGTCCAACGTAAGTGGAAGAATGATATTTTCCCCGATGGTTAACGTGTCTAGCAAGTTGAAGTCTTGGAATACAAAGCCGAGTTTCCGTCTGCGAAACAAAGCAAGTTCTTTTTTCGAAAGCTGCGATAGATTTTTCCCCTCTACCAACACTTCTCCCGTAGTCGGCTGATCGATGGTTGCCAAAATATTAAGCAAGGTTGTTTTTCCGCTTCCGGATGGTCCCATGACTCCGACAAATTCCCCTTTTTCAATCGATAAACTGAAATTATCTAACGCCCGATGTGCGGCCGATTGGCTGGAACGATATATTTTCGTAATCGAGTTTGCCTGCAGGATCGTCATAAAAAAACCCCTCCCTTATGTTCTTCTATTGTCGATTATACGGAGGGAGAACATGTGAACATATCGATTTTTCTTACAATGTCTGCTTGTTTTCTTACATTTTTGTCACATTGTAAAAAGTGATCGTGACGGACGTTCCTTTTCCTTCTTCAGAAGAAATGGTAATTCCGTGGCCAAGATGGTCAACAATTTGTTTGACAAGGTATAACCCCATTCCAGTGGATTCGCGAAACCTGCGCCCATTCATACCAGTGAAAAAAGGTTCAAATACGCGTCCGATATCTTGTTTTGGAATGCCGACTCCAAAATCTTGAACGGACAAAAACACTTCGTTTTCGCGTTGAACAGCAGAAAGCACGATTTGGTTGCTAACGTCTTTCGAATATTTGATGGCATTGGTGACGATTTGGCTAAGGGCGAACTGAAACCATTTTTGATCCGTTTCTACGAAAATCGTTTCGGGAATTTCCACGATGGGGTGAATGCGGTTGCGAATAAAAGAGCGTTTGTAATGTTGAATGACATGGTTGACCATTGTTTTTAGCGGCAGCCGCTTTACATGAAAATCGTGAGAAAACCGCTTTATTCGTTCCGAATACAGGGCCAGCTCCAATCCGTGCTGCAATCGCTCGAGTTCTTCGCGCATGCTATTAACAAACTCCCGGTCGGATTGGTCTTGAATGTCAAAGTTTTGCAAAAGCAAATCAATGACAGAAACCGGCGTTTTCATCTGATGAACCCATTGGTTCATAAATAATGATGCATCGTCCATCTCTTTATGCAATGCTTGCAGTTCTTCTGTATAATAACGATATTGCGAGTGAAGGAGTTTTTGAAAAGCATGCAGTAGCGGAGACCCGCTAAAAGGGTACGTGCTCATATCTAACTGCCGCAAGTTGGACGATAAAAACCGATATGCATGGGATTGCCGCCAATAACGCCATGTTAAAAACATTGCGATGCACACAAAGCTGATAACAAAAAGATAAGCAAACATGCCAAAAGACGGATGAAAGGATTGTTCGAGCATATATAAATACACAATCGATAGCAAAAGTACAGTGTGAAGGAGATGAAAGACGGTCAGCGGGATATGCTCGCGCAAAAACAATTTCATTGTGAATCCCTCCATGTTTCCACCAATTTATAGCCGACCCCGCGAACCGTTTCAATTGCCTGTTCGATTCCGATTTGCTGCAGTTTTTTGCGAACGCGTGTAATATTGACGGATAGTGTATTATCGTCGACAAATTCCGTATCATCCCACAATGACTCGAGCAGTTCTTCGCGAGATACAATTTTTCCGGATTTTTTTGCCAAACGCTCTAATAAGGTAAACTCCTTTTTGGTTAGCTCGATCGTTTTCTCTTTCCATTGAACGATATGTCGATCATATAACAGGTACAATCCTGATACTTCATATACATGGGGCTCTGTAGGAGCAGCGTAAGGACCGTATGTTCGCCGAAGTAAACTTTTGATTTTTGCCATGACCAGATCAAAATGAAACGGTTTGGTAATATAATCATCCCCACCGTTTTCAATGGCCATAATTTGGTTCATTTCATGACTGCGCGCGGAGATGAAAATAATAGGGCAAAGGGAAATCGTGCGGATTTGCCGGCACCAATAAAAACCGTCAAATCGAGGCAGATTAATGTCGAGCAGTACAAGATGAGGCCGACATTTTATAAACTCCTTTTTAATATCGTCAAACTGTTCCGCAATATGTGCGCGATATTCATATTTCTCAATATGTTCCTTAAGCATGGAGGCGATTTTAGCATCATCTTCGACAATCAAAATCGTATGCATTGTTTTCTCCCTCTCCATAATCTTTCTTTATGTTTTATTATATCGAATCCACTTATATAGGAATAATCGACTTTCTGTTTTTGTATATATGGTTATGGACAAGTATGAGGTGAGAGCGATGGAGTACGCATTCATTGGAATTGTAGCCACGGTGTTAATTGGAAGCATTACGTCTATTTGGACGACAAGTGTAAAAGCAACTCGTCGTATTTCCTTAGAAAATTTATTTGTCCTTATTCAATGGTATATCACGATGATGCTAGGTTTTGGACTTATATATATGGTGCTTCAACTGAATGGGCATAACGTATTTACCCCATCGGCGAATGGAACAGCTAATGAATGTTTTTCTATACTTCAAGATAGTCTTTACTTAAGCGGGATCACGTTATTGTCGGTTGGATATGGAGACGTTACCCCAATGGGGATTGGAAGATGGATTGCCATCATTGAAGCTTTGTTAGGTTATATTATGCCTGCTGTGCTTGTTGCCCGTACGATGATGGATCGGGATGAAGCTAATCGTTGCAATTGATCGTTCCTTTCGCTACTCTAAAAGCGAAAGAACAATACATTGGAGGGAAAACGATGTCACTGCAAGTCGGGCAACTAGCACCGGATTTTACATTGCCGGCAAGCAACGGGGAAATGGTTTCCCTTTCGGATTTCAGAGGCAAACATGTCGTATTATATTTTTATCCGAAAGATATGACGCCGGGGTGTACGACAGAAGCATGCGATTTTCGCGATCATCACGAGCAATTTGTCAAGTTGGACGCAGTTATTTTAGGGGTTAGCACCGATCCGCTCGAGCGGCATAAAAAGTTTATCGAAAAGTACGAACTGCCGTTTTTGCTGCTTGCCGATGAGCAACACGAGGTAGCGGAAATGTACGGCGTTTGGAAGCAAAAGAAAAACTTTGGCAAAGAATATATGGGCATCGAGCGATCGACGTTTATTATCGATCGCGATGGCAAGCTGGTAAAGGAATGGAGAGGCGTCAAAGTAAAGGGCCATGTTGAGGAGGCACTCGAGTATATCTCTAAAAATTTGCATTAACGTACCGTTAATTGGGTAGAAGTCCATACAAAACAAAAAAGGCTGCGTATGATGGATAGTAACCTCCTCAAATGAATGAAAGGGCGACATTGGTGCGGAACGTTCTTCCGCACATTTTTTTGTTAAAAAATATGACAAATTCATATATTAATGATACGAATATTGACAAGTAGCATAAAATACTTGTAGACTAATTATAAAAATTATAAAATAATAATTCTTTTTATTTTTAAAGAAGTGAGGTGCATGACGGTGTCTGACAACCAGCAGTTAAAAGAAGCGCTTGATATGTTAAAGCAGACGGGAATACGCATCACTCCGCAACGTCATGCGATATTGGAATATTTAATTAATTCAATGTCACACCCGACGGCAGATGAAATATATAAAGCGCTGGAAGGAAAATTTCCAAACATGAGCGTAGCAACCGTCTATAACAATTTGCGTGTTTTTAAAGAGATCGGATTAGTGAAAGAATTGACATATGGTGATGCATCAAGCCGCTTTGATTTTGTCACATCAAACCATTACCATGTTATTTGTGAACAATGCGGCAAAATTGTCGATTTCCACTACCCAGCGTTGGATGAAGTAGAGCAGCTTGCCGCACATGTAACCGGATTTAAAGTAGATCACCACCGCATGGAGATCTACGGAACATGTCCGGATTGCCAGAAAAGCGGACATCGCCGACATTAAAAAGCTGATAGCGGGAAAATGGCTATCAGCTTTTTCTTTTTTTGTTATACTTTTCATCAAACTCTTTACCTTCTAACTCCGGATCTAATGTTAACGGTTCGCTGCAAAACATACATAAGTCTACTTTGCCAAGCATTTTTGTCACTTTGCCACAAGAAGGACATACTACCTGTACTGCTCTTGTTGATAATGTTCCAATCCAAAAATAAACGACCGTGCTAGCGATGATAAAAAGAAGTCCTAAGATCATAAACAGCGTCATCACTAAAGGAGAGGTACGGAAAAATATACCTATATACATGACAAAAATGCCGACAAAGATTAAGCTTAAGGCGAATGTACGAATTTTGTTGATTTTGCTCGAATATTTAATGCCCATGCTTGTCCCTCCTATATACACCACTATACCATAAAGTGCCGAAAATCCGTTAATTTTAACATTTTTCTTCCCATACATGTTTTTATTTCGTTTGACCAAACAATAAAGGAGGATTTTTTCGTTTTTTGTCGAATAACCAATGACAGCATAAAGGAGATGGAGGAAACGATTATGGAGGATTTGCTTCGTCCCATCTACCAAGAATGGGCTAGCCGCCGCGATACATTAGGGATTTTAATGATTGAAAAGAAAGGAAATAATTCAGCGGTCACCGATACGTTTGATAAGGTTTTATTAGTAGTTACTATTGATGGGGATGTTCCCGTCTTTATAAAACATTATGCATTAGGTGAAGAAAAAGCGGCTTTATATGCAGTTAGTGAAGCAAAGCTAAATGAATGGCTTCTTCTCGGTTCTCATCGAAAAGTGATTGACTGGATATTCAACGGGAAAGTTTTGTTTGACCGAAATGATTATATACATCATCTGCGAAACCGTATGAAGGATTTTCCAGAGGAAACGCGGCAATTAAAAATGGGATTAGAATTTGCAAAGTTGATTCGTCGTTATATGGACGGAAGGGCGTTTTTTGACGCAGGGCAATTGTTAGATGCATATAATCATGTTATTCATGCGTTACATCACCTAGCAAGACTGGCTGTGATCGAACAAGGATTTTATCCGGAAGTAACGGTATGGGACCAAGTAAAACAAATCGATGCACAAATTTATAAGTTGTATGAGGAGCTTGTGAGCAGTGAAGAACCGTTGCAAAAACGGTTAGAGCTTTTATTTTTAGCAAGCGAATTTTTAATTCATTCGCGAATTTCATCAGGAGCCGCTCATTTGTGTAAAGTGTTAGGTGAAAAAGAAGGGGCATGGAGCATTGCTGAAATTGTGCAGCATCCAGAGCTTTCTCCGTATTCTGTAGATCTTATTATCATGTTGGAATATTTAGCGGAGAAAAAAGTTTTGTCCGTAGAAGAGATACCGACAAAAAGTCGTCGTATATATCATCGTTGTTATTCAATTCAAAACGAATAGCCGGAGGAGGACATGCATTTTTTGCATGTTGGCGGGAGAGGATTTTGTTTTGGAAAGCATGACAGCCTTGCTTTTCACCGGTAAAAGGGCTGTTTATTTTTTTGTTATCGCGAAAAATAAAAAATGTTATTGACTTGTGAAAAAAGAGATGGTATATTATGAAACGTCGTCGCAATCGAGATTGTTGCGAGGCGTTAATAAAAAAACAAAAAAAACAGTTGACAACAGAGAATAAAAATATTAAAATAAAAAAGTCGCTTTGACGACGGAAAATGTTCCTTGAAAACTGAACAAAACGAAGCGTCCACATAGAAAAGCTGAAGCGCCGAGATCAGCTCTCGAAGCCAAATGTTCTTCATCCGCAGAAGTGCTTGCACTTAGAGGGGGAAGGTTATTTGGCGCAAGAGAGCTAGGCGCTGAAGCTGGACAATAAGAAAAGCGAAGGCGACTTGACACGTTATGGTGTCGGTGCTGAAGCTTGGGAATAAGCCAATCAACTTTCTATGGAGAGTTTGATCCTGGCTCAGGACGAACGCTGGCGGCGTGCCTAATACATGCAAGTCGAGCGGACCGAACAAGAGCTTGCTCTTGTTTGGTTAGCGGCGGACGGGTGAGTAACACGTGGGCAACCTACCCGTAAGACCGGGATAACTCCGGGAAACCGGAGCTAATACCGGATAACACCGAAGACCGCATGGTCTTTGGTTGAAAGGCGGCTTTGGCTGTCACTTACGGATGGGCCCGCGGCGCATTAGCTAGTTGGTGAGGTAACGGCTCACCAAGGCGACGATGCGTAGCCGGCCTGAGAGGGTGACCGGCCACACTGGGACTGAGACACGGCCCAGACTCCTACGGGAGGCAGCAGTAGGGAATCTTCCGCAATGGACGAAAGTCTGACGGAGCGACGCCGCGTGAGCGAAGAAGGTCTTCGGATCGTAAAGCTCTGTTGTTAGGGAAGAAGAAGTACCGTTCGAATAGGGCGGTACGGTGACGGTACCTAACGAGAAAGCCCCGGCTAACTACGTGCCAGCAGCCGCGGTAATACGTAGGGGGCGAGCGTTGTCCGGAATTATTGGGCGTAAAGCGCGCGCAGGCGGTCCCTTAAGTCTGATGTGAAAGCCCACGGCTCAACCGTGGAGGGTCATTGGAAACTGGGGGACTTGAGTGCAGAAGAGGAGA
>NZ_JBXUJJ010000009.1:0-121746 GCF_059115485.1 Parageobacillus sp. NEAU-HV-2 | reverse complement strand
ACCTTGATCCCAGCAGCATTCGATTTCTTTGATCGTTCCCTTGGGCAGATGCGACGCATACACAACGATTGGCTTTTCCCGTTTTCCGTGATGAATGCCCATCGACAGTTCGATTTTTCCGTTTTCGTAAACCTTGAAACCGTCTTTCGCCCATTTCGTTGGGAAGTACTTCTTTTTCTTGTAGGGATAACGAGCAGGATGTCCTTGCTGGATGGCTTGGTGTGCAGCTTGTCTTGCGAAGAGGTATTTGTGGCAGACGGCTTGAATCGATTGGCTGTGAAGATGGAACTTTCATTTCGTTTGTTTTTGCAGCTCGCTTTTGGTGATCCAGCATCCATGCTGGAGGAAGTGTTCTTTGGCTAAGCGGAGGCATTCATTCCAAACACGGGCGGATTCGCGATTGCAGGTGTACAATCGGTCCAAATCCGATTTCGATGCCCGGAAGAACACTTTTTGGCCACGAAGCATGAGCATTCCCTTCTTTCTTTGTTTGATGGATGGTTTAATTATAGAACATATGTTCGTTTTCAGGAATCAAAAATTTCCCGATTCATTCCCCTCCTTCACTCCGTTTAGTGGAAGGGAGACTTCTCGGGAAAAATGTTAAATTTGCAACAAGTACGATCCATCATAGCAGCTGTAGTGTTAAATACATTGATAAAATAGAGAAACTATGATAAATTAGTATTGAATATATTTTCATTAGTTGATATAAAAATAGTATCCCTATTTTAATTGTACACCATAATCCCCCTTCAGTCAACCCCAATTTTCTATTTTTTTAAAGGAGTGATTGAATGACAGAACTTCGGCAGGAACAAGAACGATTGAACAGCATAATGGAGATTATTACGGAGCAAATCCGCATGCTGGAAGACGAAACCCTCCGGCGTCGGAAAGAAGTGATTGATATCCGCAAGCACTTTTGGGATGACGTCAAGGTTAATATAGATACTTTCGACGATTTTCTTGAGACGATCATCAGCTTGAGACAACAGGCTCAGGCCCTGTCCGTAAGCCAAAGCACCCACAGACATGCCTTCAAGAGGTTGTCCACGCTGCGCCGCATGCAGGAGGTGCCTTATTTCGGCCGAATCGATTTCACTGAAGAAGGCACTTCCGTTACTGAACGAATCTATATCGGTATCTCCACGCTCATGGATACAAGCGGAGAGAACATCCTTATCTACGACTGGCGGGCGCCGATCTCGAGTATCTACTACGATTACTCTCCCGGTCCGGCCGAATATGTTACGCCCGAAGGCGTAATCCGTGGCATGCTGGAGAAAAAGCGGCAATATATCATCCGCGGCGGCATTATCAAATCGATGTTCGATACCAGTCTCACCATTGGAGACGAGATTTTACAGCAGGTGCTTGGCAAAGTCGCAGACAAACATATGCATAATATAGTGGCCACCATTCAACGGGAACAAAATCGGATCATCCGGCACGATCGTGGGCGACTACTTATTGTTCAAGGCCCTGCTGGTAGCGGCAAGACATCGGTCGCCCTGCAGCGGATCGCTTACTTGCTCTACAAGTATCGGGATAGGCTGAAATCCGATCAAATCATTCTATTTTCACCTAATTCGATGTTTAATAGCTACGTATCCAATGTGTTGCCCGAACTCGGCGAAGAGAATATGCAGCAGGTCACATTTCAAGAATACTTGGACCATCGGCTGAGCAACGAATTTCAAGTAGAGAGTCCTTACGAGCAATTGGAATATGTGTTGACTGCATCGGATGACCCTTCATACCGGACTAGGACTGCGAGTATCCGATTCAAGGCATCGACACGTTTTTTTGAGGCGATCAAAAAATACAGCCAGTCGCTAGAATTATCCGGCATGCTATTCAAAGATATTATTTTTAGAGGAAAGCCGATCGTCACCGCCAAACAAATCGAGGAAAGGTTTTATAGCAGCGACACCTCGCTCCGCTTTCACAACAGACTTGAGAAGTTGAGGGATTGGCTAAACAGGCAATTAGATGAAGCTGAGAAGCTTGAACGGACCAAGCCATGGGTACAGGAAGAAATCGAGCTGCTTAGCAACGAGGATTACCAAAAGGTTTATACCCACTTACGGAAAAAACACGGCTTTAAAGGAGAATCATTTGGCGATTATGAGAAAGCGCTCGTTCGATTGATCGTTCGTCAGAAGATGAAGCCGTTGCGTAAACAGATCCGGACGCTTCGTTTCATCGACATGAAGGGAATATACAAGCAACTTTTCGCCGATCCAACGCGGATCAAACAGTGGATGGAGGGGGAAACACCCGAAGAGTGGGAGGATATTTGCCGATTGACTGTGAAAATGCTAGACGAAGGCAAACTGTTTTACGAAGATGCTACTCCGTATTTATTTTTGAAAGAGATGATTCAAGGCTTTCAGACGAATAGCTCGATCAAGCACGTGTTTGTAGACGAAGCGCAAGATTATTCTCCGTTTCAATTCGAGTTTTTGAAACGTTTGTTCCCTTCAGCAAGGATGACCGTGCTCGGTGACTTTAACCAGGCGATATTCGCCCATGCCAGCGAAACGGTCGATTTTCACACACTTACCAGCTTATACGGGCCTGATGAAACGGATGCGATAACCTTGACCCGCAGCTACAGATCCACAAGACCGATCGTCGAATTTACGCGCCGACTCGTGCCCGATGGCGAACGGATTACTGCTTTTGAACGCGACGGCGATAGGCCTGTGCTGACGAGAGTGTCCGATCAAGCCGAACTGCACCGCTGCATTGCTTCCAAAGTCGCTGACTTGCGGAATCGGGGGTATAATACGATCGCGATTATATGCAAATCTGCTGCAGAAAGTACCGCCGCATACGAAGCACTGAGCAACGTCGAAGAAATTAAGCTCGTGAAGAGCGGATCTACCGAATTTGAACAAGGTGTTGTCGTCATACCGGCGTATTTGGCCAAGGGCATCGAATTCGACGCCGTCATCATTTATAACGCATCGGCGCAAGTATATGGCGATGAGAGCCTGCGTAGATTGTTCTACACCGCCTGCACCCGGGCTATGCATTACTTGCAGCTTTACAGTGTAGGCGAACCGAGCCCCTTTTTGCGCAACGTTGAGCCGGGGAGTTTACTTCTGATCCAGAGTTAACACGGGACTGGTCTGAGTCTTAAATGTATCACTGTAATTAAAATAGAAATGGGGTTTTGCATTATTAAATTGTATAATCCAAAATTAACTGGCCATTCTATCAGAAACTTAAACGGAGGGATTAAAAATAAAACGCATTTTTGGCCTGTTGCATTTTTTTTAAAATGCAACGGCCTAATTTACTCTAGTTTTGCAACACCATCTATAATTAAGATAAAAGGCGTTATCTCCATTTAATCAGGAAATAACGCCTTTGCTTTATTTGCACTATTTCTTTCATAAATTCTCCCTGTTACGCAAGAATTACGCTTTCTAATTTTTTCTTCTTTTGTTTTCATCAAATAGTTACTTGCAATGAGGAACAGTTTTAGGACATGTTGATTTAAAAAATAACTAAATAAGCCTTAATTAGATTTCTTAAGTATACAAGAAAATTCATTTTTATGAAAAGTTAGTAATCGCACTTATATGACATAGAGATAGAACTGCAAAATTATTTCCTGCACCTAAGTTCCCTCTAACTTTTACTAAACCTTCTCCCACTTCAATGATTGTGAGGTTTTGCAAATTATTGAACCCTGTTCCTTCAACATCAATATCTGCTGTTGTAATGCCATTAAAAAATGCCGCTAATGGGTCTTCACAACAAGCACACTCTCCTGTACTTGGAACCTCCGGGTCTAAATCCACTGTCTCAATTAGATTAGAAGTTATACCAGTAATTTTACAAACTGGTAACGCAATTATATTATTACCTCGCCGAACAATAACAATAAAATTACTCACAGGAGAAAAACCTAAAAAGGTTACGTTCTGTAAACTCATTTCCTACACGAATGACTTAAATATCTTCTTCAACGATTTACGTATCCGTCCGGGCGATTATGTCACACCGGCTGATATCCGCAAATGGATCCAGCAAATGTTAAATCCTGCGGAAGGTAAACCGTTGACCATCTCCACGATCAATCGCCGACTCAATTCGCTGCGAAGCTTTTATTCGTGGGCGGTCAAACATCATAAGCTCGAACAAAACCCAATGAAAGACATCCAGGATTTAAAATCAGCCGATGAAGAGAACGAAAAGATTATGTGGCTCACGGAAGAAGAATTCGAGGACTTGTTGCAACGGATGCGGAAAAAACCGGTGCAAAGCCGGGGAGTCGATCCCGAGGAGAAATATCGCCGGGACCGTGCGGTGGTGTACCTGCTTACTTATGCAGGATTGCGGGTCGAAGAGCTATCGAATCTCAAATTAACGGATTTAGATTTAGAGATGAAACGAATTCGAATCGTGGGGAAAGG
Organism: Parageobacillus sp. NEAU-HV-2; assembly: GCF_059115485.1. Lineage (NCBI taxonomy): Bacteria > Bacillati > Bacillota > Bacilli > Caryophanales > Anoxybacillaceae > Parageobacillus > Parageobacillus sp. NEAU-HV-2. Next base: position 117,313 of record NZ_JBXUJJ010000009.1, on the reverse strand, counting down.
AATGAAGGTAAGAACGGTGCCGATCTCGAATATCTTGCTGGCCGAACTGGAGGATTGGTTTAAGTTTCGTGCGGAAATGGCGAAAAAGAAACCACATGTCGCTCAATCGCCATACGTCTTTTACAGCCAGCGTTCGCCGAAGTTTTCGGTGCGGGGTATTCAGCGAATGGTCGAAAGCTACAGCCTACCAAATAAAAAACTGACGCCTCATATGTTCCGGTATACGTTTTGTAAGTGGATGCTAAAGGCGACGAACAACGATATCGAGAAAGTACGAAGACTTGCCGGCCATAGCAATATCGCCACGACGTCTCGATATTTAAAAGACAGCTATAGTGATTTGGCTGATGCTGTAGAGGCGTTGCCAAAGTTTTGAGAGTTATGAATGAGAAAATCTTAACATCATTGAAGACAATATTATTTTCAGGCGAAGAAAATAACCAACAATATGAGATTGATGGCAAAAATATAACGCATATTTTTGTATAACAGTAGTTGCATTTCACTATCTGTTATAATACAATACTAACAAGAATATTCGTAAAATTCTTTTGAAGGTTCGTTCGACTTGAATGAGCGTCTTGTATCCGGTTACCACGTCGGCTGAGGCCAAGTCGGTATTCGTCTTAATCAGGAACTTCCCATCCCGTAACACCTCCTTGGCTAATGTTGCTTCATTGCGATGAAACGTTAAGGTTTGTCCATCATAATCGACCTCGAAATGGGCTTGCATGTTCTTTTGGGTCAGGATTTCCGCGACCTTTACGATGGTATTTTTCGGATCGGGTTTTCTTCCCCGTTTACCAGGTTTGATGAGACGTTCAGCATAGTGCTCTTTTAATTTTTAGAGACGCGGTTTGTGACCCCAAAAATGGTCCTTAACTGTCAAAGGTGAGTTATAATCCTCATTTCAAATCCTCATTTCTCACTTTTTTATAAAAAGTAAGGAATTAAAGAAAGCGAGGTAATGGAGATGAATGTAAAATCCCTCGAACAAGTATTTACCCAGACAGTAAAATTTTTCGAATGGCTGCTAGCGGGAATCATTATTGTAGCGGTACTTGCAGAAGGAACAATGCTCGTCCATGATCTATTCAGCTACATCATGGAAGGGGAAATCATGGAGAAATTTCAGGATTTTTTAGCTCATGCACTCTTGTATATTATTGGATTAGAGGTCGCACTTATGCTCATCAAGCACGATATGACACTCGTCATGGATATAATCATTTTTGCCATTGCCCGTAAGATGATCATCTTGAATGTGCATATGTGGGAGATTCTAGTCGGAATCTTAGCCATCTTTATCCTCTACTACCTTAAATGTTACGGACTGAGTTGCCGCTTTTTCCCCAACCGATCTTAATTTTTAATAGAAAAAAGGAGAACACATTTTAGTCATGTATTAATATGTGTCCTCCTTTATTTTTAGCGATTTTTTATGATTTAGATCTTAATAAGTTCGTCTCACTCCCTTTTTAATTATTCATTAACCGGAATATATACTTGAATTTCTTTTATCATTTGTTGAAATTGTTCTTCATCTTGGAAATAGTCACTGCGCCAATTATCCATAATCCATTTCACAAGCTCTTGTGGAGTATCAAAAAATTCTCCGCTCGTATCAGCTTTTCGGATCGTGTATCGGCCGTTGTCCTCATCGATTGTCACTTCGCACGGAAAAGCACCATCTTTCGCTTTTAAATAAAATTCCACAGCAATTCTTCCTTCCTGTTTTTGCTGGTATTTTTTAATATTCATAAATTTATGCTCATACCTTGGGACAATTGCTCTTATTTATCACTGTGCTTGTTTCATTTGACGGATTAATAGGGATGAAAAATACTTACGAGCATCCGCATTTTTAATATGCAATATTTGTGTCGTATCCTTTTTTTCTGAAGAGTCTGGCATTTTTAATTCGAATTCGACGAAAGCCCCGCTTAAATTTTCTCTCACATTTTTGATATAGTATCCTTGTTGAATCAGATAGTCAATTTTATCCCTTTCTGCCAAAAATTCTTGATAGGACATCTCATTACCACCCCCTAATGAAAATGAACTATTTTCTTAAAATCATTTGCTTGTCTTTTTCTCTCCGTCTAAATAGGTGATGAAATTAATGAATTCTAAGCGATAGTGATTTTTGAAGATCTACTATCGCTTAGAACGGGATAAGGTTAAGAAAATTGGAGTGATTCATGTTACATTTTTGTAGCCGTTTTAGGAGACAAGTTAAATGGTTAATTCCTCGCTCTGCTTGGAAATCGTCGAGGTTCCGTATTTTGCTCGTTTTAAATATTGTCCGTACCCTGGTTTTCCGACAAATTGTTTATCACGAACGACAAATTCGCCCCGACATAGAACCGATACCGGTTCACCCGTTACTTTCATTCCTTCAAATGCATTGTAGTCAACGGCCATATGGTGTGTTTCGGCCGAAATCACCCGTTCGATATTCGGATCAAAAATGACTAAGTCTGCGTCTGAACCTACTGCGATGGTTCCTTTTTTCGGGAATAACCCGAACAATTTGGCAATTCTTGTCGACACAATGTCAACAAATTGATTTAACGTGATTCTTCCTTTCTTTACTCCTTCACTGAAGAGAATGCTAACCCGATCCTCAATGATCGGTCCGCCATTTGGAATTTTTGTAAAATCTCCTCTGCCAAGTTCTTTTTGGCCTTTAAAGTCAAACGAACATTGGTCAGATCCCAGCGTTTGCAGCTGACCGTTTTTCAATGCGTTCCACAATACCTCTTGATGCCATTTTTCACGAAGCGGAGGTGACCAAACATATTTCGCGCCTTCAAAATTAGGCTTTTCTAAATAAGATTGGTCGAGAACAAGATATTGCGGACACGTTTCTCCCCATACATCCAACCCTTTATTGCGCGCTTGTGCGATTTTTTCAACCGCTTGCGCACACGTCACGTGAACGACGTAAAGCTGTGAACCCGCAAGCTCTGTTAATTGACAGGCGCGACCTGTCGCTTCTCCTTCCAATTCTGGAGGTCTTGTTAATGCATGGTAAATCGGATCCGTATTCCCTTCCGCGAGCGCTTTCTTCGTTAAATAATCAATCACATCACCATTTTCCGCATGAACCATCACGAGCGCTCCAAGTTCTTTGGCAGCCACCAGCGTACGGTATAACGTTCCATCATCTGCCTGAAATACGTTTTTATACGCCATAAACACTTTAAAGGATGTAATTCCTTCTTCTTCAATAACTTTTGGCAGCTCTTCTAATACTTCATCCGTAATTTCACTAATCATTAGATGAAAACCGTAATCAATCACCGCTTTCCCCTTCGCTTTGTTATGCCAAGTTTCAATCGCTTTTTTCAATGGTTCCCCTTTATTCGTTAAACAAAAGTCGATGATGGTCGTTGTCCCGCCAAATGCCGCCGCAATCGTCCCAGATTCAAAATCATCCTTTGTCACAGTTCCCCCAAACGGCATATCTAAATGCGTGTGCGGATCAATGCCGCCTGGAAATACGTAACAGCCTTTTGCATCAATCACTTCAGCGCCTTTTTCCTCTAAATTTTGGCCAATCATCGCAATTTTTCCGTCTTTAATGAGCAAATCCGCTTCATACGTATCTGTTGCGGTAACAATCGTTCCATTTTTTATAATTTTTGTCATTTCCAGATCCTCCTTTGATTTATTTATCTTACGTCAACGTTACAGCTGCTAAGTCCGCCAATGACTGCTTGGCGCTCATTCCATGTCATCGGTGGATGTTCGCTTGGAATTTCGACCATGTCAATCGCACCATCCACCGGACAGACGATCGAACATAAATTACATCCTACACAATCTTCTTCACGTACTTTTAAATACTCTTTGCCATTTTCGTCCGTTAAACGATCAATGCATTGATGAGAAGCATCTTCACAGGAGATATAACATTTATTACAATTAACGCAAACATCTGTGTTAATGCGGGCAACCACTTTATAATTAAGGTCGAGTTCACCCCAATCAGAGTATTTATGAACGGACTTCCCAACAATATCCATAACAGAAGCAATTCCTTTTTCATCCAGATAATGGTTCAGCCCTTCAATCATATCTTCAATAATACGGAACCCATGATGCATGACAGCCGTACATACTTGGACACCGGTTGCACCCATAAGCATAAATTCCACTGCGTCCTTCCAACTGGATATGCCGCCTATGCCGGAAATCGGCACATGAATACGCGGATGCCGGGCACATTCTGCAACCATGTTCAAAGCAATTGGTTTGACCGCCGGACCGCAATAGCCTCCATGTGTTCCCTTTCCTGCGACATGCGGAATCGTATTCCATGTGTCTAAGTCAACTCCCATTAAGCTATTGATGGTATTGATCATGCTGATGGCATCGGCCCCGCCCTGAACAGCCGCTTCTGCCGTCGCGGTGATGTCCGTAATATTAGGAGTCAGCTTAACGATGACAGGCGTACGCGCTACCTCTTTCACCCAATATGTTTGTTTTTCCACAAGTTCAGGCACTTGCCCTGAAGCCGACCCCATTCCCCGTTCCGCCATCCCGTGCGGGCAGCCAAAATTCAGTTCCAACCCGTCTACGCCCACATCTTCTACTCTTTTAACAATTTCATGCCATTTTTCCCTTTTTGGTTCGACCATCAAGGATGCCACCACGGCTCGATCTGGAAAACGCTTTTTTGTTTCATAGATTTCTTTTAAATTCTCTTCAAGAGGACGGTCGGTAATCAACTCGATATTGTTAAAGCCCATAACACGTTGTCCGTTAAAGCTTACAGCCGCAAACCGGGATGATACGTTTAAAATTGGTTCGCCGAGCGTTTTCCAAACCGCTCCACCCCAACCAGCCTCAAACGCTCTTTGCACTTGATAGCCGGAGTTGGTTGGAGGTGCGGAAGCGAGCCAAAATGGATTGGGAGATTTTATTCCCGCTAAATTAATACTTAAATCCGCCATTTTCTTGCCCTCCTCTGTTAAAAATGACGATATTAGGCAGTTTCGCTCACTGCTTTTGTTAAATATTGATGTATCGCGTAGGCTGCCTCTTTTCCTTGCTGCGCAGCGCTGACAACCATCGCTTCGCCTTGTCCTTTCGCAAAAATGACATCACCACAGGCAAAAACTTTTTTATTGGATGTTTGATAGTTTTCCGGATTCACTTTCACCACACCATCATCATGCTCTAATCTAAATTCCTTAATGAGCTCAAGGTGCCGTGTCTGGCCGATTGCTTTAATAACCACATCGACCCGCATCGTAAACTCTGATCCTTCAATTGGAACAGGACGACGGCGTCCGTCTGCATCTGGTTCTCCTAGCTTCATACGAACACATTCGATATGGGTCACTTTTCCGTTTTCATCACCAATAATCCGCTTCGGTGCAGTTAACCACCGGAACTCGACGCCATCTTGCTTCGCAAACTCGTATTCAAAATCGTACGCTGTCATTTCCTCTTTTGTACGACGATATAAAATTTTTACATTTTCCGCTCCTAAACGCACCGAACAAGTTGCGCCATCAATCGCAGTGTTTCCGGCACCGATGACAACCACTCTTTTCCCGACTAGCTTGTCAGTCAATGGTTTTGTTTTCGTTTCTTTAATAAATTCAATGGCATCATACACTCCGTCCAAGTCCTCTCCTTCAATGCCTAGCTGCGGAACTCTCCCCATACCGACAGCCAACACGACTGCATCGTAATCGTCTAAAAGCTCCTTAGCGGAAATATCTTTTCCTACCCTCGTATTTGTGCGAATTTGTACCCCTAAACTTTTGACTTGATTCACTTCCCAAAACGATATTTTTTGTGGAAGCCGGAAGGAAACGATGCCATACGTATTAAGTCCCCCTGCTTCTTTTTCTGCTTCAAAAATGGTGACCGTATATCCCATTCGGGCCAATTCTCTAGCGGCAGATAATCCAGCAGGACCACCGCCGACAACAGCCACTGTTTTTCCGTTTTTCTTTCCAGCCTGAAACAATACTTCTTCATTCCGAATCGCCCAGTCTGTCGCATATCGTTGCAGCTTTCCAATCATGATCGGCTTGGTGGAATGATTCAGAACACAAGCGCCTTCACACAGTTCCTCCGTCGGGCATACCCTTGCACAGCTGGCACCAACAGGATTGGATAACATAATGGTTTTTGCTGATCCTTTTAAGTTCCCGGACGCAATTTTTTTGATAAAAGTTGGAATATCAATTCCTGTAGGACAGGCTTTAATACAAGGCGCATCATAACAATATAAACATCGGTTGGCTTCTTCTATCGCTTCCCGATCGGTTAAACTTGGTTCTACTTCTTGGAAGTTTTTCTCCAAATCAGAGAGGGATAGGCTCATCGCAAACAACCTCCTTCTTCATTTTAAAAAAAGGGAATAGAGTAAAACCCTAATCCCTTTTTACGCTTTATGGCAGTAACGCGGTCATTTCATTGTAAGTTTCCGGGCGGCGGTCTCTATAAAACTGCCACGTATCGCGAACTTCGCGAATCATCTTTTTGTCCATCACACCGATGACGACCTCATCTTTGTCACGACTTCCCATCGCAACAAAGTTACCTCTTGGGTCCACTAAATAAGACTGCCCATAAAACTCTCCCATGTTCCACGGAGCTTCATATCCGACCCGATTGATGGCAGCGACATAATATCCGTTTGCCACTGCATGAGCAGGCTGCTCTAGCTTCCATAAGTATTCGGAAAGACCAGCTACCGTCGCCGATGGGTTAAAAACAATTTCAGCACCTTTTAATCCTAAAATTCTTGCCCCTTCTGGGAAGTGGCGGTCATAACAAATATAAACACCGATTTTGGCAAATGCCGTATCAAATACCGGGTATCCTAAATTCCCTGGTTTGAAATAAAATTTTTCCCAAAATCCACATCCTTCGTTGCCTACGCCGACATGCGGGATATGCTGTTTCCGATATTTCCCCAAGTATGTGCCATCTGCGTCAATGACAGCGGCTGTATTATAATAAGTAGCAATTCCCTCTCTTTCATAAATCGGCAGAACAATGACAACACCTAATTGTTTCGCCAGCTCCTGAAACATTTTCGTCGTCGGTCCGTTTGGAATTTCTTCTGCGGCATCATACCATTTTGTGTTTTGTTCCGCACAAAAATATGGACCGTAGAAAATTTCTTGCAAACAGATGATTTGCGCTCCCCGGTCTTTTGCCTCTTGCACCAATTTTATATGTTTTTCAATCGCCTTTTCTTTATGGACTTCCACCGGCTCATCTCCATGAACATCATGTGACGCTTGAATAAGACCGATTGTTACTTGATCAGCCATCTCTCAACCCCTCGCTTTTCTATATTTTCAAATCTAATGAACCTCTCCCACCTTCATTCCATGAAGAGGTGGGAGTTTCTTACCATCTCCACCAAAGAAGCTTCTGCGCAGAAGAAGGAGGTCTCCTTCCACTCGATGCCTGGCATCGGAAGTCTTCTTGATGGGTCTAGTAAGCAACATCGGCACTACACCGATGGGGCGGTCCAACCCTTCTACTACTTCTTGCTTACGCAATCCGTAGATACGTCAGATTCGTTTGTACGTTCCAGTGTTTGAAGATGCCGTTCAGCGTTTTGCTTAAGATATTTCGCGCTCCATGAACGCCACGATGTTCCTCATATCCACACCGGCACATAAACAGGCGGGAAGGCACTTTTTTTCTCTTTTGGCAGACAGGACATGTCTGGCTCGTATACGTGTTCGTTTTTGGAAATCAAAAACTTCCCGATTCCTCTCCCTCCTTCACTCCGTTTAGAGGAAGGGAGACTTCTCGGGAAAATGTAAAAAGTAAGCTTTTTTAATAGAAATAAAACACTAAAAAGATAACACCTCCCCATCTTGGTTGATGGAAGACTAAAAAATCCGAACTTTAAGAATATTTTATCTATAGTAAATAAGCTTTTCATTATACACTTTGTTAAATAAGTGAAGAAATTTGTTTTTCATTATGTAAAAACCTACTGTTAACATAATTGACACTACCGCATTCATTTGCGACCAATATGTAGTTTCTTTTGAACAAGAAATAAAAGACAAGGGAACACGTTACCCTATTTTTGATAAGGTTCTACCCTGAAATAACTGTGGATCACTTTTGAAGTTATTTCATTCATCGATATGCCAATTCTGTTAAATAACTTGCCAGCCAGCGCTTGTTCCAGTAACAGACGGGCGGTTTGCTTGTTTGTCCCCTGAATCTCCTCAAATCATTCATCCTGCACATACTTTGGTGCGGCATCTAGGATATTTACAAATCGTCAAATAGATAGCCTGTTTTTGTTTACATTTTGTCTAATGATATGCAACTGCTTCCCAACATAAACTAAGTATAAACCATTTATCTAATTATTCAGATTATTTTGTAATAAACTTTTTTCAAGGAGGGGATTTTTTTGGCAAGACAGGACACAGGTCTACAAAAGGGATTAAAGGAACGCCACATGACAATGATCGCAATAGCTGGGGTTATAGGAGCCGGACTTTTTGTGGGAAGCGGCGCAGTCATTCATTCTACAGGCCCTGGGGCAATTGTTTCCTATGCATTAGCCGGCTGTTTAGTAGTTCTTGTGATGAGAATGTTAGGAGAAATGGCTGCAGCTAATCCTACTAGCGGCTCTTTTTCAGCATATGCACACGATGCTATTGGACCTTGGGCCGGATTTACCATCGGATGGTTATATTGGTTCTTCTGGGTAATCGTTATTGCTATCGAAGCTAATGCTGGTGCTGCCATCATTCAATATTGGTTTCATGGCATTCCAATATGGCTATTAAGTTTAATTCTCACCGTATTGTTAACTCTTACAAACATTTGGTCGGTTAAATCATACGGGGAATTTGAATACTGGTTTGCGTTAATTAAAGTATTAAGTATCATTTTGTTTTTAATTATCGGGGGCGCTTTCATACTTGGAATTTATCCAAGCAGCAGCCCAATTGGCTTGAAAAACCTAGTCGGAAATGGCGGATTTATGCCGCATGGCATCAGTTCCATCCTTTTAGGAATTGTCATTGTTATTTTTTCGTTTGTAGGAACAGAAATCGTTACAATTGCCGCCGGAGAATCCGCTGAACCGCAGAAAGCAGTAACTAGAGCAATTAAGTCTGTCCTGTGGAGAATCCTAGTTTTTTATATCGGTTCGATCGCTGTAGTAGTAACTTTATTGCCTTGGAACTCCGCAAGCGTTTTAAAAAGCCCCTTTGTTGCGGTGTTAGAGCACGTTGGCATACCAGCCGCCGCACAAATCATGAATTTTATCGTATTAACAGCCGTTTTATCTTGTCTAAATTCAGGGCTATATACTACCTCAAGGATGCTTTATTCCTTAGCGGAAAAAGGAGAAGCGCCACGACGATTCCTCAAGCTAAACAAAAACGGTGTGCCAGCTCAAGCTGTTATTGCCAGCACATTCTTTGGGTACATAGCGGTGATCATGAATTACATTTCCCCAGATAAAGTGTTTCTATTTCTCGTTAACTCCTCGGGAGCTATTGCCCTGCTTGTATATTTAGTTATTGCGGTTTCACAATTACGCATGCGGAAAAAACTTGAACAAAACAATCCTGAAGCATTAAAGATCAAAATGTGGTTATTCCCGTATCTAACCTATTTGACCATCTTCGTTTTATTAGTAATACTTATCTCCATGTTATTTATCAAATCTATGGTTTCCCAATTACTATTAACACTCTTAATCACTGCTATAGTGATTATTTCTTATTTCGTATTTGCCAAAAAACGCTTAAATGGCAGCTATAACAAACAAGCAGCGCCGCTCGTGAAAGACTAATATAACACTGACTAAACAGTTCACCTGTTCGCCATTTTCCTAGGGTGGTAATCCTCTGCAAGTAGACAGCGAAAAAAAGAGGACATTGGATATGATGTTCTCAACAGTCTACTTGGAGGGGATTTTTTATGGTAAAGAAAGGACAACCTAGCACACCCAAAAACGATGGAACAGGCGCATCAGGCGATGGAAGAGTATATTCATTTTTACAATCACAGCCGTTTCCAAGAAAAATGGAACGGCCTTTCCCCGGTTGAATATCGAGAAAAGGCCGAAGCTTTATATACTCTTTTTTTCATTGTGTACTTGACAGGGATATGTGCACTGTCACTGTCCGTCATCTTTTCCGTTCCAATGCATATTCTTTTATCGTTGCAACGATTTGTTCGAAAGAGTAACGATGATTCACTACATCGACGACAAATTCGATCGCGTCGTCTTGCGGCATATGAAAATCATATCCGTTATACTTTAAAAATTGAATAAGGGATACAAAGGCGGTCCGCTTGTTTGCATTGTGAAAACAATGATTCTTCGCTAACAATTCGAATAATGCAGCCGCTTTTTCGAAAACGGTAGGATAAGCATCCTGTCCAAAAACGCTTTGCTGCGGGCGATATACGGCGGATTCCAACAAAGCGGGATCTTTAACTCCTTTTTGTTCCTTTGGAGAATATCTTTCCATAATGACAAAATGAATCGCGATAACTTCTTTGACCGTTAAATATCTCATCGCTCCACAAGTCCCTTAATCGTTTTATCATATTCCTCCAGCGTTTCATTTAATATTTCAAAAAAATCCTCGGAAATCCCTTTTGGCAAATCCACTTTTTTGCTTTTTTTGATTACAATTTGATCCCCTTCTAACTCCATTTGGATTTCATCCCCTTGATGGATACCAAGTTGATTTAAAAATTCAGCAGGAAAAGTAACACCTAGAGAATTACCGATTTTCAACACTTTTCGCTCTGCGCTTAACACCAATCTCACCCTTTGTTATATTTGTTATAACTATTATAACAAAAGTTAACGTTATTCAAAAACCCATTTTTTCATAAAGAAAAAACTACCCTAACTCTTCAGAACACGAATCTTAAACAAAAAAGCAGGGAACAGATGTATTCCCTACTTCCTTTCACACACATCTCATTGCCGATCCAAACCAATCAACCTCACAAAAACAGCCTAACCAACTAATCTTGAAGCAAACGCCGTTTTCCACTCAAATACTGTTCCGCCTCTTTCGGAAATACCTGTGACACATGAATGAATTTCCAGCGGCCAGAGTTTGGTGTTTTGACAATGTTTCCGCGAATGATCATTCCTGCTTTTGCATAAGAACGAACAAACGGAGTGATGGATATCGTATATTGCTTTCCGCTTTCTGCATGTTTACACCTCATCATCGCAGCGGAGACATCAATGATTTGAAACAGGCCGCTTACTTGATGGTTCGCTAATGCGTTTTCGACTACATCTCTTTCTATTTCCTGCAACCAATAATGGTATTTTCTAGCTGTATACGGAACATATAAATCTAGCAAACGAATCGCGTCATATATTTCTTCTTCCACCACCTGAATGATGGAGCGAACTGTTTTATCATGATTCGTTCCATATCGCGCGTCAACCCACTTTGCCAACGCTTTTATCACGCTGAAAAACGACTTCGCTTGATTGATGCTCGCATCACCGTTCGTTTCTAAATAATGATAAACAATGCATTGCTGCCAATGATCTTTTGTGATGCTTGTCCAAGCCGAAAGGCGAGACTGTAACAAATATTGAGCAATAATAGATAATCCCGTCCGATATTTCGATACCGTCGCTTCTGATTTTCCTCTCGTTTTTTCGATAAAAAACTCCGCTATATCTTTGCCAAAGAAAGAATCCATCCATTCAAGCGGTAGGTCATATTGCTCATATTGTTCCATTTCATGTGTTCGCTGCTTCTCCAGCAATCGCGTCTTTCGTTTTTCCCCTAACGTGACAAATGGAGATAAAGGAAGACCAAACTCCCGGCGAATCGTATTAAAATCGACGGTAACCGGGCATTCTAGCCGCTCAGCGTTTATAAAACTAATATACTCGCGTTCTTGCAGCCATCGCTCGACTTCTTCTTTTTTCCCTTGTTTCACCATTTGCATCACGTTTTTTCCGTTCCATTCCTCTTGCGGAGCGTGTAATGACTGATAAATATCTAGCGTTTGATTCGCCAGTGCACCAAAATAAAGCGGCACATTCTCTCCTAACTGTATCGCGTAAGAGCGAAATTCGACGTTTTTCGGCACGTCCAATTTGCGTACCGTTTTTTTGATAAAGCGAACAAGAGCCTCCGCTTTCTCCATCACTTTCATAAACGATTCTACCGCATCTGGCAAAAGGGTTACAAACTTTAGATAATTTTTATTTATTTCTATAAACCCTAACACTTCGCGCATATATACCGGACTTGAAGCCAGATTGTCCTCATATATATACTGCCTACCGGCAAAACTTAACTTTGTTATCTTTCCTTTCTGTTCATCCACGATAACGACGTCTTGTTTTTCTAAAAAACGAACGAGCTTTTTTCCATCATCCACTTCATAATGCAATGTCACTTCATCGATCTTCGTCATTTCGCGATGCTGAATATCATATGGATCCATTAATTCATTCACAATTTCTAAAAAGCAGGTCATCGCGATTTGTTCATACGATCGTGTCGTTTCTGACATCAATTGATTGATCTTTGCATATGCGCGCTTGATTCCTCGTGGTCCTTCAATGATTGCTACTCCATGAACATAATAACCTTCATCAAACGGCTCAAGCAGACAAAACGTTCCTCCCCACGGTACGGGCTCACTCATCGTTTCACAAAATGGCATATGAAACCGTTCATGCGTAAACGCATCTTCCGCCGTTACCCCACTTTCATCCATATCCACGAATTGAATAAGCCGAGGAACAAGTGACACCCACGTTTCAAGCAGCCGCACTTTCTCCGCCTTTAAGCCAGTTTTTTTCTCTTGATAAAACCATTCGACACCGCGCAATCCGTTGTCAAATCGATGGAAAAATAAATACCAAAGACGAAACAAAGGTCCGAGCATATCGCTATTTTGCGTTGAGTTAATTTTTTGACCGAACACTGCTTCCGCGCGCAGTTTTTCCGAAAAAGGCAACGATCGCTCTAAAAATTGGTAAATTTCTTCCGACAACTCGTATTTTAATCGAAAAAAGCGCTCCTCTCTCACTTTTCGGATTCCTACAACAACATCCTTTGCCATACAACACTTTTTATACTTTTTCCCGCTTCCACAAGGACAAGGATCATTTCTTCCTACTTTCATTTCTTTTCTCCTTATATTTAATAGTAAATAAGCAACAATCATATTATAACCGTTGAACCGTGTCTTTAAGACAAATAAAAAGAAGTTTGATCTTTTCTTCTCCATAAAAGCAGACTCTTAAGAACATCATATCCAATGTCTTTTTTGCTGTCTACTTGTAGGGGATGGTACCAAAAAGCAGAAGCATTTAGGATTCTGCCCTACACCTTTTTCTCTCCATTTGTCTTTTCTTGTCTATATGATCCGGTTATACTGTTTAGTGAGGAGGTGAATGAAGTGGAACAGCAAACGATGTTAAAAGAAATTTTAAAAGCACTCGATCTGTATGCATCTGACTTTCGCTCACAAATCGCTGCATTAAACGAAAAAATCGAAACAATGGACAAAAACGTCGAAGCATTAGATAAAAAAGTTGAAGCACTAGATAAAAAAGTCGAAGCGATGAATGATGAATTTAAAAGAAAGTTTACAGAAATGGACGAGCGGATACAAGAGATGGACGACCGGTTGGAAAGCAGAATCGATCGGCTGGAAAATGAAATGAACGAACGATTTAACCGATTGGAAACAAAAATCGACAACTTGCGCATTGAACTCATCGAAACACAAGAAACCGTCGATTTCCACTCCGCCAAAATCGCCCAACACGAACGAAAAATCCGCAAGCTCTCCCAGCAGCAATAACCTCTCCTAACGCAGTTTCCGTATTCCCGCCACGATGAACTTGCCCCCATCAGTGACAGATGGGGGCGTTTGTTATTCTACAATCAGCCTAAACATGAGCGCATATATGCGTTTATTATAACCGTTATAAGCAAACTACAGATTTAAAATTCCACGTACTAACAGTTTCAATCGTTGAAGAGAAATAGTTTAACATCATTTCAGTGAGCGTTCGATCATAAGAGACAATGAGCTTTACATTTTGATTTTCAATGATTGTTTGACGAATAAGGGAAAGTCTGTTGTTGGCCACTTCATCATAATAATCATTTACAGAACTCCAAAATAGATTCATAAGGTTTTATGCTGTTTTTAGACTGCTTGGGCAATGGCATCATTTCACCAAGAAAATGATTGGAACTTTCTCTCCCTAATTGCTTTGCATAAAAATGTAATCGTTAATATTTTCAACAGTTGCATCCCTTCCTTCGAATTCCAGAATAAAAGCCGCTATATAGCGCCAAACATTAGGGCCTGTCCATGATGATAACGATATATTGTACAAATCTTCCCAAACATGCCGAAAATCCATTTGAAGATGAAACTTTGAGCGAATCTCTAAACTTTGTTCAAGCGTTTTCGTACGGTGTCTCCATATTTCTGCCCCACCTTCTTCAACCCCAAGAAACGAAACCGGGGCATTGACATTTCCGTAACCAATCCAATTATACAAACATGAACGAACTAGTCTCTCAAAAGAAGTTGAAGTTTCCAGCCCTATTTCTTGCTACTTCATTTTGTTACTATCATGGTTCAAATTTGCGCCAGTTTGTATCATTTCAGCACTTTTCCCTGACATAGACATCATGGCAATCTCAATCACTTCCCTTAACTGTTCTTCTGAGAAATTGGCAATTCTTATCCATCCTCGTGGATCAACGTTATATCCTTTTTTCTTTATGATTTCACTATCCATATACTTGCCATTTACATATCCATTTCCACTAGGTGATAACTCCCTAGCTAATACTTTCCCTCTTTGCAAGCTTTCTGGATAAACATAATTTACTCGATTGTTGCTTATAGGCTTTTCTTGTAATTGCTTAAATGACCGAAAAATGGCTTTCTTATGCTCAAAGCTCAGCATGTTCATTCCTCTCCCCCTATATCTTTAATACGATGCTCCTTGTCCAGCGATTCCCGATTCACGGGAAAAAAGCAGGGCTCGCCACATCTTCGCCGTAAGCAGTGTGAAATGGTAATTATGCTCTATCGGCTTGTTTTAAAACTCCCAAATAACCAAATCCTTTTGTACTAAGCAGTTTTCTGCAATAAAAATCTTTACCTTTTTCTCTTTCCCCGTTTCTCTATTTCTCTAGCCCCTGAGCTTGGAACGTTGCCACCCGAATAGGAATTTCTATTATGATCCCCATGCACAGCCTCTCCCTGAGTCCATAAATTGCTTTTGTTTTCCCAGTTCGAGTTTATCCGTCACAAACGCTTCAACTCATGAAACACCGTATCCCTAATGTTCGTTAATGTAATGGATAATAAGTCAATTTCCTTCCAAATAACCTCTTGGATTTTACCATATTTTTCTGAAGCTTTTTCGTTATTTGGAACCGTCTTACGATTTCGCTTCTTTCTCCCTTGACCCAAAACTTAACTATAAACTCGTCTTTTTGCACCTCCAAACTGTTTATGAACATCGTTTGATCAGTTTGAGAAAAAAATACAGCCTTGCCGAAAATCGGATGAATCCCTTTGTGAAAAGGGAGATAACGCAACGTGCCAAACACGTTCGCTGTCAACTGATCTTCAAGCCGCTCGCTTAAATTCGAACTTTCCGATGATATTTTTCCATGTATTTCAGCTAACAAGCTTTCTCCCCCTGTCTATACTTACTGGTTCAATTCTGAATAATCTGCACGCAAATAAATTTTATAGTCGCTTATTTTCAAATTGTATTCTTTCAAAAGCTTAATGATTAAATTACGGAATCCGTTGCTGCTCATCAGTGTTTCGATATAAATTTTTCCTTTTATATCCATTGGTTCTCGCATACCATTTGGGTTGGTGGAAAAATATTTTCTTTTCTTACCATTCATCGCTCCTAGATTTTCAAAGCTTAAAAATTTTTGCTCATCCATTTCCATCAAAATCTCACATGTTTTAATCAACATTTCTTTCCATGTACTCACTTCTATGCGTGGCCCATTATTCATACTGAATGCGCATGGCCGTCGATGTGTATAATCTTCATATAGAGTATGTTCAACATTCGGATCAACGAGATAGTCCGCATAATTCGGCAACGAACGCCTTTCCATTTCACTATCTTTTTCAGTAACATCCATATCTAATTCTTCAATGATTTGCACTAACTGCTCTTCAATTGGAACAATTTTATCAATAAGGTGATTGAGCTCATTCCATTTTTGCAAATCCCTGCGCTGAAACGCCGCGTGGCTTTTCCTAAGTATTTCAGTCAATGTATCGGCCACTGTTTCCTTCAATAATTCCAAACTATCCGATAAATCAATAGCTTTCTTTGGTACTTCCTCTTTAATCATTCGACTAGCTCTTTTACATTCATTTCAATCCCCTCCACTTACGTTACCGTCTTACATCAAATGAACAGAAAATATTAACCTCAATAAATAATATTTTCCAAACCAAATCTTTCTCTTCTTGCTTCATGCCATGCTTCAAGCAGACCCACCGTCCAATGTTCAAAAGCCGATCACGTAGCCATTTAAACCACATTTCGTATTCATACCGATTGTGTAAACGCGATCATAATCCGCTTCCTACTTGGATGATCGAACAGTTGAGCAAACAATACAGTCCATTTTTAAATCGAGATATTTCGTTGTTGTGAGGATCCATCGTGCTGAAGAGTTTGAAAAAAGAAGCAAACGCGATTGTATTAAGGCGAGAAACCGAATAAAAGATCAGAATTTATATTAAGGTTTCTTAATAGAAGGAACAAAGAGAGTCAGGAGGATGGCTCCCGTTTTTAATTTTGTCTGGCTAGTGCAAACGACCCATTATAGATTGCTCAACCGACTTCTTTCGATTATTATCGTATTGTCTTTGCCATCGAGCATATCAGCGCGCTTGCTGCCGTAAATGCGCAGCCATGGAGAGCCTTTGACCGCTTTCACTGACAGCCGCGCCGTTTCGCGAACTTGTTCTTTTTCGATATCCACGCATTCGAGAAATTCGTCCCAGTAGACAATGGCAATCATTTGGTTGTAATCGCTTAACTGCTTCTGGCTACAAATAAAGGCAAAGATTAATGTTTTTTCTTTATTTCCTTGATGAATCTTGGCAATTTCCTCGATCTCGTTGTCGCTAAATGAAAAAGACCATGTAAAATCTTTGGAGCCTGATGGAGTGGTATTGTACTTCGTATAAATGATATAACTCGCTTTATTCGTCATTACTTCATAAATTTGACGATTGTCATTTTCTTTTTCAAACAAAGCTGGTGCAAGTCCCCCATTGACCAACGCAGAAAGCAACGCCCCGTAATAGTAATCCGCTTTGCAAATCGTTGTCATCGCCCCCTCCTTCGTTCCTAGATCAAAAATCTCAGTTAATTCGATTGTACCAATATTTGCAGAAAAATGTTGTCTAATATTGTCAAATAATTTACAAGTTTCCTATGCATAATCAACTAATATACCGGCTGAAAATTCGGGCGATCACAACAAAAAAAGCTGCCCCCTTCATCTTAGGGCAACTTTCTTCGTTGTCAGGTAACAGTCATCCAACCAGCAGGAAAATCTCATTCATCTTTCAATCTTTCCCGAACTTCTTCTTCTGTCAAATCGAGCATATGCGCAATTTCTGTTACACTCATTCCTTTTTCCGACATTTTACGAATAAGATCACGCTCTTTTTGCTTCATTCCTTGCTTAAATCCTTCTTCTAATCCTTCCTTTTTCCCTTTTTGTATTCCTTTTTGCTCATACGAGATCAACAGTTCGAGCACTTGCTCTTTTTCTTTCGTTTCCATTTGATTCACCTCATTTCGTAATCGTTGTTCTTCTTCATCCGACAATTTCACATATGTTTCAAAAAAGCCCATTAACAGCCTCTGCTTTGCTTCATCCAGCTCTAAACGAACTAACATGCGTAAAAACTGTTTTTTCAATTCGATTCGTTCACTTTCAGTATAACCCATTTTGCTTAACAGCGCAGCGGCGATCGGGTTGTCACTGCGAATGTAGTTGCGCCAATTTTGTTTGCGTAGTTCGACGGTGAAAAAGCGGAAGTGAAGGATGTTGCCAAACGGAAGTTGAAGCGTAAACGAAGAGGGTTCGTCGCGGATGGTATCGTAGCTAAAAACGGCAATCGGAACGACATTCGTGCGGTATTTCTCAAACAAGCGGCTGAAGTAAATGAACATCCGTTCAGGAAACGACGGTTGCACGTAGCTTTGATTTTCAATATGGACGATGATCAGCCCGTCTTCCCCTTTTAATTTCGTTTCGACTAACAAATCGACGCGATACTTCTCCCCTGCCGTTACATCGGTGAACAGTTCTTCGGATAAAAAGGACAAATGCTGAAAATCAATATACTCGTACATTTCGGGGAAAAAGAGAAGGATAAACTCTTCAAAAAATGCTTGGGTCAACTCTTTGAACAAGCGGTCATGGCCAACAGCCATACATTCACCTCACATGTGAAAATTCACATACGTTATTTCGACAACATGTGCGAAATTCCTGCATGGGATAAAACAAAAACAGAGAGCCAAGCAATGACTCTCTGCTTCTACAAATTCCAGTAATCCTTAGAGAGTGGCGGGAGAGCAACCATTCCATATCACACAAACGGCAATGCCCGTTCATGCTGCGAACGCGGATGAATCAGCCCGCGGTTATGGAAAGTAGAGCTTAAATCGGCGTAATGGATCGTAATCGGTAAGCGTGTCTTCAGCATAGAATGAATATGCATAAACGATAGCTTATATATATCGGAGACAATCTCATGAATCGATAAACCGTTTGTTTTTTGCACAATTTTAATCGGTTGGGCCATGCCGACTGCCTCTTTCGGGTCCGTCGCACATAAATACGCCATGTTTCCTTTCGAATAATATACCCCTTGCTTTGTCATCCATTTTCGGTTGGAGTAAACAGCCATTCGTCTTCGCGTTTTTTTGATGACTTCCACAAAATCAAAAGGAATTTGAAAAGACCGCAAATAAGCTTGCAAAAACTCTAAATCCTCCCGGCAAGCGCCATCGCGGTGAAAAGTAATATGCCGCGGCTTCGCTCCATATATTTGTTCGTAGCTGTATATGCTTTCATTCACAATCTCTTCCATTGTGGAATTAGCGATTATTTCCCCTGCTTCCGCCGTGGCAACTGATTTTTGTTTAATGATTTTCCCATCGCGTCCAATAACTTGAATGATCCCAGAGGCGTGCTTTCCGTGCTCATGGCTGACATCCAAGCCAATGAAGCAATCTGAATGCATCGGGCTGGCCAAAATCCAAGGCTGAATTCCTGCCTTGGCATAAATCCCCAGCAAAATATTATAGTAGTGAAAGATATTATTTTCCGTAACTAAAGAAGAAGTGAACCCAACAAATTGCGTCATTAAGTCCTCTTTTCCACCAAATTCTCTTTTAATCGCCACATATGCGCGGTCAATATTCTCCTCTGTTCCAATGACCACTACTACCGTTCCGCGGAACTGGTCAGTAATGGATTTCAAATGATACGAGAGGTTATCTTGCTTAAAAAAGTCTTTTGGCAATTGACCGTATAGTTGGCGCGGCTGATCGGAAACATTAAGCTTTACTCCAAGTGCTTCAGACATTGATTCTAGCTTTTTTACAAAACATCCTACTTCTTTTCGCTTTTGTAGGTCATAGTTCAGCTGTGGATCGACGAAATAACTGACGGCTACATTGCTCGGTTCATACACTCCCGACTGCTTGAGCCCTCTATAAATCTCATTTGTTTTATATCCTTGTCCAAACGCCATCAGCGGGGAATCCAGCTCATTAACATCATAGCCTAGATTAACCGCCCGCACATTTTCTTTTTGGAACGTCAACACTTGCTGTTGCCCAAGCAAGCGGAACGTTTCTGTATAAAGCTTAGACATTTTTTCATGCGGCGACAGCTTAATCAGGCGATTCACTTTTTTCATCATCGATGGCAGCAATTGCTCGTATGAACAAGTTAATTTTAGCAAATGGGGCAAATAAGGAAGAAGATGACCGTCTCTGCTTTTTACATGTACGACCGGTGTTTTTTCATGAACTCCTTTTAGCTTCCATCGCTCATTTTTTTCCAAATAATAATCAATAACACTTTGTTGGAGAAACGGACTTTTTTGCCCGGCTGTATAGTCGGCAATTTCTACAAATGTGTAATAGTATGCCCGCCTATTGAATGGGTCGACAACCTCCATTCCTTCTTTGAGAAGCGATGGATCATTATTGATCACATCTTGCAATGTTTTTCGATATTCAAAACGGTGCTGATAATCAAAACCGACGAAAATATCTCCATTTTCTTCGACTGAAAAGGAAATATAGATCGCCGGATGAATGCTAATTTCACCGACATGCATAGACTGTTCATTGGCTAAACGGAATAAGTCGTTATCCATCTTATAGCTGCTTTTACAACGATTCTCTAATTCTTTCTTTAATAATCTTTCCAAAATTGTTCTTTCCATAGGCAAAGAACATTGAATGGGCCGATATTCGTGCTGAATATAACGATGATCTCCCCAATGACAAATCTCTTCAAACGACGCTATATACTGTCCATGCGCCGTCACCGTTATGTACGAATTTAGCTTTCTCAGTTCATAAGCGATTGAGTGGGCATAAGAATATTTTTCGTGCGGATTAGATAAAGGAACCGTATAAAGATGAATGGCAATATCAGACGCTTTTTCATTCGCTTTACATTCAGAAAAATAATAGTGGTTCACAATTTCACCGGCTTTCCAAATTGATCCATTCTATATTATATCATCATCTCTTGCAATTATAGTGAAAATAGTATGACTTGAAACAAAACTCTGAATATATGTTAATAAAAATGCATCTCCTTGGGAATAAGGTAGAAAAACAAGGGTAGACTAAAGATTATCCGAGTTTTCATAAAAATTTCGATAATTATTTAAATTGTTATAAAATAATAGGGGATAATACTAAGAAAAGCGAAGGGGGTTCTTTCATGAGTTCTGGTCAAATCGATATTTCAAAGATGATTGAAGAGGGACAAGAAATAGCAAGCAATCAAAATGAACTTCATACACTTCGCCAACATGAAGATTTATTTGTCTCTACTAAGCAAGATGAAACATATGGTTGGCGCGATCCATTTCAACGGGACTACGCACGTATTCTCCATTCTTCTTCTTTCCGCAGATTACAAGGAAAAATGCAACTTCTTGGTACACAAATAAGTGACTATTACCGTACCCGTCTTACTCATTCTCTTGAAGTTAGTCAAATTGGAACAACTATTTCAAGAAAAATAGAACACGAAGGCACCAAAGTAAATTCAGCATTAGTTGCCATGGCATGCTTAGCACATGATATCGGTAATCCACCATTCGGTCATTATGCAGAAAAAGAACTAAATAAATTAATGAAAGATGATGGAGGATTTGAAGGCAATGCACAGACACTCCGCATTCTTTGCAAATTAGAAAAGAAAAGCTCCCATTATGATGGTCTGAACTTAACAAAAGCTGCTTTATATTCTGTGGTTAAATATGGCGTTTATAATACTTCCGCTTGGCAAATAGAACAGCAGAAATTCCTTTATAAAGAAAATCAACAAAATCTAGAATACCGTGGAAAAATGAAAATCCAGACAATAGAATCGCAAATTATGGAACTTGCAGATGACATTGCCTACTCCACTCATGACCTTGAAGATGGATTAAAATCAGGAATTTTATCGATAGACGCTGTATTAGGACAACTTGAAAATGAAGAATTAAGAAAAGAGTTTCAAGAACTATTACAACAAGCACATAAAAACTGCGGTGCGTCATTTGGTGACGCTGCATTTAAATCGATCACTTCTACATTAATCGATACGTTTATTAAAGACATCGGTGTAGTCGAGTTAACTGAAAAACAACGTCAACGGAAAGGCACCACTTTTAAATACGGGTTAGGATTGCGAACAAAAGCAAAGTTAATGGACGGATTAAAAAAAGCTGTAAGGCATATTCTCATCGAAAAACCAAGTGTAGCGTTGTACGAAATCAGAGGAGCCCAGATAGTCAATCGCTTGTTTGAACTCTTAAATGATGACAAATATGAAAGATTGCTTCCTCCTGAGTATCGTGCCTTAATTCAAAAAGGAGAACCAAAAAAGCGTGTTGTGTGCGATTATATAGCCGGAATGACAGATCATTACGCTGAACAACTTTATAAACAGTATTTTGGAGAGCTAAATTTACAATAAACAAGCGGGCTTAACTCAGCCCGCTTTGTTGATGGCAATTAAGAATTGTAGTGTTTGGCAATTAAGCATATGCATGAATTATTGCATATTTACCGCTTTACATGGAGTGCGGGTATGATAGGCTGATATGCCTTGCAAAGTCCTGTGGCTTGCCCCTTTGCCAGAAAGCATACCCGCAGAGGCTCCTTGTCAAGCGACAAGATATATGAAATTTTATACATATAATTGTATATCCTTATTTGCCATTTAATACATTTTTTAATTGCCAAAAACAGCCCGCTTGTTTGTTAATAATTATTACCATCCACTCATAAGATACTTTTTCGTTTCAGTATTATCTAAAACGGTTGCACAACTTTCCCAATCGACTTTTCCAATTCCTTTTTCATAGCGCAGTTCAAACGGGTGATATTTAGGCACTTCGTCAATGATGCGTTTTGCTTTTTCAATATCATCAAGCGCAACTTGAATCCATACATCTTCAAGAACATCCGGTATTTGCCCAAATAGCATATGGATATTTTCTAATCGTTCGGAAAGAATAGCGTGAACTTTGTCCTCAACGGAATTTTTATATCTCATATTGTAAATATACACCTTATCATTTACCTGGCCAATCCGTTGAATTCTTCCTTTTCTTTGTTCGAGCCTTGTTGGATTCCAAGGTAAGTCAAGATTGATTAATGTACCAAGTGTTTGCAAATTTAAACCTTCAGAAGCAGCATCCGTGCCAACTAAAACCTTCAATTCTCTATTTTTAACCATCGTTTTTAATTGTTCTTTTGTCTTTTTATAAAAAACACCATCTAACCAAATACCAGATTTATCCCCACCAGCGTATATTCCAATCATCGTATTTTTTACATCCTTAGATAATTTTTCCGCCACCCAAAATGCAGAATCGTAATATTGTGAAAAAATGATACATCCTTTTTCTAACCAGTTCTTTTCAACTAGCAGATCATATGTCAATTGATATTTTGGATCGTTTTCTTTATTCGATTGAATTGTTTGTAAAAATTTGTGTAAACACTGCCGTTCTTCATCTGTTAAGTTTTTGATACTGTTTTCATCAAATTCCTCTAGATCTTCACCTTCCCCGAAATCCTCTAAAATATTGCCCCAATTCAACATTTTTATTGCCGTTTGTTCTCCTGCATAAATCGTGCTACCAACACGTTTTAATAATAATGTTTTAATAAAGCCTCCACCTTTAATACGTTTTCCTAATAGCTTAGAAAACTCTTCAGCATAGTTATATGCTTCTTGTAAATAAGGAGGCAACACTAACGCTTCATCATCTTTCTCTCCTAGCAACTCAACCTCCACTTTTTTTAAGTAAGGCTCACCAGTTTCAGGATTTATGGTGTTTTCTAAAAAATCTCTTGTTCTACGAATTATATGCCGAATAAACGGATTATGATTTTGCATAAAACCATCCTCTATAATCCTTCCTATTCTCCTTTGATCAGGACGGCTTAATTTATAATATGCTTCCGGTTTAATAACGAATTCATCATCTTTCATTTCTAAACGCTTTCTAATTGAACCAAAGAGTCGCTCATCTTCCCTAGCTGGCGGAAACGGATTACGAATCCAATCCCAGTTTTCAAAGCTAAAGTTTTCCAATTTTTCCTTTCCCATTATTAAATTTAGTGCGCGCTGAGGATATTTCCTCCACATACTAAATTCGTTGCCTAGTACACTATCATTTTTCTGTGATAAAATGTAAAGAAGATCCCAAGCTTCTATAGGATATAGCTGTACTGGAGTTGCAGTAGCTAACAACATACTTTTGGTCTTTTTTGAAATTTTTAATAAAAAGTCCATTAAATTGTTTGGTTGAGGCTTCTCATTTTCTTTTCCTTGCCCTAAATTCTTTCTTCTTGCCCTGTGCGCTTCGTCCACAATGACACATTCAAATTCCATATTTAACAAATGTTCCAACACATCGGAGTTGGCTGTTATTAATCCTTGAGAAATAATGCCGACTCTACGCGGACATTTTTTTATCCCTTTACTCCCGATAGCTGGATGTTTAATACCGTTCTCATCCACCCATTCTCTGCCTGTCCAAACAGCCGATGGCATATCTAGTAAAGAATGGATTTCCTCTTGCCATTGCCAAAGTAACGTTTTAGGAGCAATGACTAATATTGGTTTATCCCCGTATAGCGCCATTAATTTAGCTGAGAGGGCGAGTTGTACTGTTTTTCCTAAACCAACCATATCAGCTAAAACATATCGCGCTCCATGTGACTTTTTGTGATCATTAAACACTAAATTAACAAAATACTTCTGATGTTCCCACAGTCCGTACTCTTTGCGATATACAGGTGATTCAATCACAGTCGCTGCCGGCTCGGGATTTTTTCGCCATTCATTCACATCATATATGACTTTTCTATTGGCAATCCGGTGAATATCTTCAACAACAAAATCCGATAATGGAACAGCATAAGAGCTATTCCAAAAGTAATCGAATTCTTCTTGCACCCAACGAACAGCTTCTTCGGAGTCATCTTCCCAGAGGATTTCATAATTTAACTTCCAGGCTGAATATGTTTCATTAACGCTACCAATAAACGAAGTTTTGCTTCCATCCGCTAAAGTAATGACTCCAGCTTTACCATGAATTAATCCAAAAACATCATTCGGTACAACTTTAATTTGCATTTTTCCACTTTTAATCAAATGATACAGCTTATTTAATCTATCAGACGCAGATTGGAAAAATTCCTCCGGACGAGAGTTACACCATTCTTTCCGTTGAGCGTTTTTAGCCGCTGTGGCCGTTAATACATCTTCTTTTTTCATCTCCGAATTACAAATAATTCTAATGTTACCCTCAATAGTTTCAATTGCTTCACCGGCAATTTCAAGAATAGAGGAGCTAAAATAGCCCGCTATTCGATCATAGGCTTTAGCTCCTACTAGTTTTTTGTTTAAAAAAGATTCATCTAATTTTTTTCTTCTTGAGGAATATCGATATATCATAGTATACACCTCAAACATTAAATACCATCATTGCTAATCAGTTCTTTTAACATTGAAGCCGCATAAGCATCTTTTTTCCAATGCTCCATATTCTCGATATATTGTAGCGATGAAATATAGGATAATATTTCAACAATTGTTGTGCGCACATTCCAATAGTCGACTAACTCTGTTTTTAGCCAGTTTCTTCCCTTCATCGTATCTTCTTCTTTCACTGACAGATAGATAGCCACTAAAACATTGCGTAGAAGAGAAGAACCAAATTTAGAATTATCATTTAATCCGCGCATCGCAAATTCACTAGCTGTTTTTAATCTGGCGTTGTTTGCCCGTGTATTTCCCAGTAAATCTCGATATTCCCGCACGCCAAAACCTCTAGCTAATTCTTGATAGCCAGATAATTGATAGACATTTTGTTTTTCTAATTCCAATCCTTTAATATAGAAACGCTCTTCCGGGGTAAGCATTTTCCAAATATAATGGTCAAAACCTGATGGAATTAAATAATCATAAGCAATTTTCACCGCATCTTGAATAATTTTTTCAATAGGCGATTCTTCATTAGACGTTCTTAGCTTAGCTAATTCATATTTAACATCAATATCTTCAATTTTCTTATAAGATGTTAACACCTTTAGCGAAGCAGCATAAGCGGCTAATAAATAATCCGGGTCACTAAAATTAGGATCTTCTTTATCATCTAATTCCCTCATACTATCAATTTGCGCTTTCACTTCTGCTTCAATATCAGGGTACAATTCGTCTAAATACGCAGTTTCATCGGATGTTTGTTTTCTCAAAACAAGTAATACCGTTCCTTTTACATAATTTCCATCTTTTAATCCTCCAGATTCTGTTTCCGTTGCGACATTCCAAGCTGCCGTTACTCGTAATCCTGCTGACCATAAAATCATCGAAAGTTCTGCCCATACTTTCACATCTTGGTGAGTAAACATCACAATTTGCATCCCATTATCAGGCATGTGGTTTGCTAAATTCGAATAAATTTCTACCATACTGTTATTAAATGATTCACCAGTTCCTCTGACAGCAAGTATTCTTTTGCTATCGGTATACCAGTCAGGAAATGCTTTATTTAATACTTCTTTGTCCCAAGCTAAAAAGAACTCTGTTAGCTCATGATAATTAACAGCATCTGCATAAGGAGGATCAGTAATCCAAAAATCACAAATAGTTGAAATATCTCTTGCATCTTTTGGACAAACAACATTCTTACTATTAATTTTTATATTATTTATATTAAAAAACCATACTGACTGTAATAAGGTAAGCCCTCTACAACCATAATTAAATAAAGTGTTCAATGATTGGTTTAAAAAAGTATTCTTTACTGATGGGCTTTTTCCATTGTCCCAAGTTGAAAGCCTTGAGTTCCAATCACAACATTTATTAACCCCTAAAATCCCAACTACTAATTCTTGTTGAGTTTCAGCTAGTTCTAATACTTTTTCCATCAAAAGGCCGTGAATTAGTAACTGACGGTGGTTAAAAAGATGGTGCCAATGTGTCCATCCCTTTTCATAAATTGGTTGATTTGTATTCCAACCAGCTTCAATTGGGCTATGAGGAATAATACCCTTCTTCTGCCATCTATCAAATTTTTCTCTTAAAATACTAATTACCTTGTTTTCCCTTTCTAAATCCTTTTCAGTTGGAGCCACATAATGTCTCACAGTAGTTAAATGACCGTTTTCATCTTTTATAAATTCTTCATATCTTATACAATAAAGTCTTTCTGTAAAAATATCATTATCTTGGTGCATAAAATCTTCTTTTTTCCATTTTCGCAAAGCGTTCGGTGTATTATATCTATATGGTCTCTGAATACCATCATCTTTGTCCCTTCTTATACTTGGAATTGGAGTAGTTTTATTACAATTTGGACAAACTAAATGATAATTTGATAGAGTTGATTTATTCTCTGCTTCCACCAATTCAGTACTTGATACATTCTCAATCACTTCAAAATCATATTTTTTCAATTGAGGATTTTTAACTAATCTTAGGATTACATTACCACCTTTACCAATAACAAAATTCGGTAACAAAGGGACTTTGTAACCACATTCAGGACAAACAGTTTCTAAACAATATAAATACGCATTGCCTCTCCATCCTTTTTCATTATGTTCAATACCTAATTTGATTAATTCTTTATCCACGCTATCATAAACTTTTTTTTGAAACTGCTCTAATTTGACCTTTTCAAAATCATCTAATCCAGCAATATTTAATGCGGCCCATGTTAACAAAGCTGCTATAGGATTTAGATCTGAAGCATACACATCGAGTCCCATTCGTGCCGCTTCAAATGGGACACTCCCTCCTCCGCTAAAACAATCACCAACTATCGGTGTTCTGCCAAATTTTCTTTCTCCAAGTTGTTGGATTAATTCCTCTAAACTATAGGCGTTCGTATTTAAATGTTCATTAATAACATCCCATTCTTCTTTATCGATTAGTTTAACCTCTTCAGGTCTTTTGCAATATTTTAACTTTTCATCATAACTCAACCGATTAAACACTAATCGCTGTAAGTTCTCTTTATCTTTCTTTGAAATCCCTGCTCGATACTTAATTTTTCCATCACTATCTTCAATAAAATATTTTTCCTTTTCATGAGGTGTCAAATATTCATACAACGTTTTTTGCGGTATAGATTTATCTTTCCGCAGCCATAATCCGTTTTCATCCATTGTTAATATCTTTAGAAAAATCTCCCTGTCTTTTCTCGGATTATCACTTACAGGCATAAGTAAACCTAAAATAGCTGATCTTATAAAAATTAGAGGTTTCCTCCCCCACCATTTTCCCAAACCCGTAAGAGTCTGTCCTTGAACTGCTTTCCTTTCTTTATAACTTTCTTTTGATACCTTTGAAACAGGAAATTGTACTTCAATAAAAGATTTATCGTAATCCATATAATCCCCTCTTATATTTCTTCATTTTTTTTCTCGAATAAAAACTCAAATAAATCTCGTTGTTGGTCTTTTTCTTCAATAGGATTTTCTGTAAGGGCATAACGAATTGCTTTTCGCCAACCTCTTTTATCATGAAGTCCTCCAGTGGAGGCGTTGGTCATGGTAAACAACCACCAACGCTCCTCTGGAGATAATCCCAACCAATTCCGAATAGCGATCGGTATAACTGAAGGATCGCAATCTTCAATCGCCCAAACTAGAAGCAACATTTCCTTTCCCAATAATCGTTCTACCGGAACTTGTCCTTGTTTCCATTTCCCTACTGTGATATCTTGCTTTTTTAATCGTTCATTGAATTCCTTTTTTAAAGTATCCTCAATTTCTTTCCATTTATATTTGGATATTTTAGCTTTTGCTTTATCGACTGTTTCATCAATAGTCTGTATTTCAGTGTTTTCCTGCCACCTAAATCGTTCATAAATTAGCACATAATCGTTCTTATTTTTGGGAATTAGCACCAAAAAATGATGTTGGCTTTGTTCTGGTATAAAACCAAAACCCAACGCTGCTTTTTTTTGACTCATTGCTGTCGAATCTCCTGTTCGCTGATATCAGATAAGCTTAGCTGTTTCTCCATCGCCCAGTCCAAGAAATGCTGGCCTGTTTTAAAGCGGACAATGTTGTATTCCAAGTTAATACTTACCTTTCCGTCATTCATAAATGAATTTCGTAAATGATCAATGGTTTGCTCTAGCTTATCTATATCTACTATTGTAGACGAATCCATTGATAAATCAATCCATCCACTGCTACCTGAGTCATTTTTAAACAAAGTAAGTTGGATATCGGAAATTGTGGCTTGATGTTTTTTCAATAGCGCAAGTTCAGTATACGTATCGTTTGTATCATTCGTTTTAAATCGTTTCATTAGCTCTATCTTGGCTTCCTTGTTAATAATAGAAGCTAAATCTTTTGTCTTTTCGACTTTAATCGTTTGATGATCGAAATACTCTCCGTTATACTCTGCAACAACTTGTATAAAAGTTGTATTATCCGGCAATAAGAACTCGTCGTGATAGATTCCACCATGTTCTTTTGGATTAGAACCATCGGTTGTGTATTTAATTTTCACTCTAGGATGAGATTGAAAGCGAACAAGCTTCCCCTGTGGCGTATCTTGAATTTTATATCTTATTTTAATATCATTTGTCCATTCGACAGGATCACCTGTTTTATGCTCACCACTTGTATCTACGCATAAAAATGATAATTTTAATTCATTTGTTTTGAAATTATTTAAGTTTTCTACTTCTAATGAAGCTTCTGTTGCAGTTCCACCTATTTCGTAAAATACCTTATCTCCGTATTGCGGGGTAAGTTTTAATGTTACTTCCCCAGTTTCTTCATTTCTGTCTATTACCTGAATTAAAACAGTGGTTTTTTCTTTTTCAAACGGTCCTTTTTCAATATATCCACCATGCTCCCGCCAAATATCTTTCTTTAAACATTCGTCGCGTAATGCATTTAACGCGCTAGGTATATGCCATTGCCATGCTGTGTTTGTCGCAGCTCTTTCTTTTATATCTACCCATCGCATTTCTTTTTGGGTAAATAGCCTGTCTTCACATTTTTTTCTAAATGTATCTCCTGTAACATCTTCAATAAACTTTTGTTTACTCATTAAAGCTTTTTTTATTTGTTGTTCTCCATTATAATCATTTCCTACAAACTCCATTAAGAAATCCGTAGAAGCTATTCCATTTTTATTCGGAAAATACAGAGTTACAAATGTTTCCCTTGCAATTTGTAACACAGCCAGTGTTTTCTTTATCTTCGTTTCTAATGCTATTTGATATTGTGGATTGGATTCAGGTACTCTTTCGCTAATCATATTATTAATGATTGTATCAATAGCCTTTAACTCCTTTGCTGCTGTATATAAACGGTTCATTGTGTCTCTTTGTCCTGATAAGAACATAACCCTATTTTTATAAGAAATATTGTCATAGAACTTCTTTAGTTCAGGATGTAATCCTCCACCCGGATATGGCTCAAAGAGTACAAGTGTAACTTTATCAACTGATACATTAATTTCATCAATAGCTGGAAAAACTTGTACATTTTGATAACAATCGCCGATTTTCGGCTTGAATTTTTCCTCTAAAAATGTTTTTAAGTCTTTTTTTGCCTGTTCATTGCTGTATGAATCTACTAACGAATGCATTTCAGCAATTAAATTTTTTGTATTTTTAAAGAATAACCTTCCGTCTTTATCTTGATCCAAATACCATGCTCTTGCTTTTAAATCTTCTAATGCTTTTCTCACATTTGAGATATTTTTATTTGGTTCACATAAATAACCAATTGTCTCAGACATAGATAATCCCAGCAGTGCATGAGGAACATCTGCAAGTGATGATACGAGAATGAGTTTGCTTACATCTTGAACAAGAGTGCCACCATATGTTTTATCTAATTCTTCGGCAACTGATTTTCCGTTAGAAGCAATATCGTGGCTGATTGCATTTGTTAATGATTGTTTAATTTGCGTCACAGTAGTTAACATAACGCGATCGTTTAGATCAAAGTCAAAGACATTGATAAGATATTTTGATTTAGCCTTGCATTGATCTCCTGTATATAACTGTCTTACAATTTGGCGCATTAAGCGAATTAACCCGCGAGTTTGTTGGAAGCCAGGATTTTCTTTGAACCTTGCATACAGATCTTTCATTGATGGATGGAATGGATATGAATCTTTAATTCCAACAAAGATTTGTTCCGGAGAAATATTAGTAAGCCCCATTTGTTTCGCTTCATTTACTGCGTTTTTATACCCAAGTGCAACTTCATTGATACTCTTATCATTTGGTAATTCCTCAAACAATCGTTTTTTCAAAATATGATAAATTTCATCTGAAGAGCTTCCAACTGGCTCAATATTCAATGCTGAGCGGTTAACTTCATTTTCTAATTCTTTAAACGCAGATTGAATCAACTCACTACCACTTTCATAAGTAGCCCGTAAATCAGAGATAACTAAACACACATTGGATAATTGTTCTTTTCCTAGAGCGGAAAATAAGTTTGATAGAGCCGTAGTTGTTACAACAGATAAATCTGTATTTCCAATCATTTTAGACTTTGCGTTTTCTAAGTATGGTGGTAGCTCATCTAATAAAATAAGCAGTGGTTCACCTTGAAGCAATCTAATCCAGGCGTTTTCTCCTGGCGCAGATAAAGGAGAATAGTAATCTTTAAACATTTCTTTTTTTCCTAATTGTTCAGCGAGCGCTCCCCATATTCCTAATGGAGCATCGCTCTCACGTCCAGAAAATGCAATAACTTTAATCTTTCCTAAATAGTCATCTTTATATGTATCACCTAAAACTTTTGGTCTGAATTCAGGATACATTGCTAAGAGACCAAGGGCTAACATATTATGCGTTTTACCGCCCCCCATTGCCTGGGTAAGCTTAATTACTCCTGTTGAACTTTGTCGTTTAAATCGTTTGAACGCTGTCTCAAAAAGAATACTCATTCCTTGTGTAATATAATTTTCTGAGAAGAATTCATATGGATTTATTCTATTTTCAATTAAATCAGATAAATTGAGAACGTCTTCACGTTTTGTTTCATCGAAGACACTGTCTCTAGGTTTACATAATTCAAACAAAGTTTTCATCCTAGTCCCCTCCGAAAAGGCTAAATTCCAAATAAATTTTAATATAATTTATTGTATCATCTAATCATATTTTATAATATTTCCAATTTATTTTGATAAATGGACGTGTTGCAAAATATATAACGAATGCATAAATGCACATAAAAAATCCACCACCTTGGAAGTCATATATAGTGACCAAAAACAACTCTTCAAGGGATGGACACGATCATGATTCCAATTGGAACAGCGAACATGCATCTAACAAATCACCAATACTTATTTCAATTTTATAATTCAGTATATTTCTTTTTTGACCCAAACGATTTCTCAATCGGATACTTCTGCTCATTTTTCTTTATTTTATCGATAACAGCTTTTTCTACGTCAATCCCTAATTCATGTGAAAGCAGGAGTGCATAAATAACCACATCGGCAATTTCATCTTTTATATTTTCCAAGTTTGTTTTTACAGCTTCTTCGCTGCTTTTCCATTGGAAATTTTCCAGTAACTCTCCTGCTTCCAGGCATAATGAAATCGCTAAGTCTTTTGGGGTATGAAACTGTTTCCAATTACGCGCATCGCGAAATTCAATGATTTTTTGCTGTAAATGTTTCATTATCATTACCTCCGTTAGTGCTAATTTTCTTGCTATCCATCAATCTCACAATCTCCTTAAACACCATCGACGGCTGTTTGAGCAAATGGTCAATCGGAAGTGTTTTGCATTCGGTTCCTCTTGTGATGACTAGCTGTTCTCCTTCGAGCTTTATGACAATATCTTTGATTCGGTACGCCTTGATTTTAGACGCTTTATCCAAATATCGGTCATCCAGGTCAAAGCGGATGCGGTCGGATAGTCTCCGCAGCATTCTCCATAAAGCGATTTCTTCTTTCGATTTCATGAACAATTCAGGAAGTTCTTTCGCTTCTTTTAATGTGTTTAACGTCGTCATCGTATAGACCGATATTCCATAGCCGACCGGTCGGATAATGTCCTTTAAAAAATGCCAGCTTTCGATCTCGAATCTCACGTACTCCTCTGAACTGTTTTTTGGCAGTTCGTTGATTTCGTATCGTTTTACAAACTTTACATCGATGATCTTTCCAAAACAAGTAACTCCATTGACTGGCGCCGCTCCTTGTTTTGGATAAAGAGCGATGTATTTCGCTTCTTGCCAGCCTTTTTTCAACCGTTGGACCGGAATGTGATAAAACCTGTGCTTCAGATGGGCGTGATAGTTTTGCGCGCTAGGGACCATCCCAACAAGCACTTTTTCATCGAAAGAAGACCGCCATTCTTCCATGATCCCCTGCGGCAAAATTCCTTCTTTTTGCAATTCCTCCGGGCTTTTTTCGATCAGCCGCTCGATCAATTGTTCGACTAGCCGGGTCGCGTTTGGCAAAAACGGCAATCCGCCGATATTGACTTCATTAATGCTTTTGTATAGCTTGTGCTCTTGATAGCTATCTTCATCGTACCATGGAAATAACACATAAGCGCCAAAAGCGGTTCTTTCATAAGGGCCGTTGTGGCGGACAACGAGCGAATCTCGATAACGATGCATCGTATTGATATCTTCTTCCATCGGTCCCGGAATCTGATAACGCTTTTGGTAGCTGCTTCCCTCCACTGCAAAATCAATGCGATATTTCGCGTCGAAAATGTAATTAAACGTATAATCTTTCCCTTTCTTTTCAATCGACAGCATCGTATCCGGAATTTGCGGAATGGTTGGCAGCCTTCCTTCGTATTTTTGATACGTCAAAATAATTTTTTCGCCCGTGTACGGATGTTCGTATACCCGCTTGGCGGAGCGGTTTTTTTCCAAGTTAACGAATAATCCCGTTCGATTCACTTGAATAATGTCCTGGCTGAGCAGTTTATATTTTTTGCCTAACAGTTGTCCCAGCTTCAGAAACGTCCAATACTCGTACAATGTCGCGACGTCTTTGACGGACATGTGATACAGCTTCCCCTGCAGCGCAAGCCCCCGCGTTACGATCAAAAAGATTTGATATGCATCGCGATATCCCGGCGCCATTTGCAAGACAAGGCTCATGATCGAACGGTCCAGTTTCCCGATCGTCCGCCAAAACGCATTGTTTGTTTTCGCTTCGAGTGCGCGTTTCATATTCATGATTTTCGCAAGCAAATCCGGATCCGCCTCTACTTCGTATCGTTTGTTTTTCGATTGCACTTTTTCCCATAAATCGTGCAATTTGTCAATTAAACGTGCCATCATCCATTTGACAAACCGATTTTCTAGCGTATCATACGTCAACTCTTTTTTCGCTTTTAAGCCGGAGATCGGCATCAGTGAACGGTGCTGAATCTTTATTCCGTTATGGACTTCACAAAATAATTGCGGCCTTTTCCGCAAATAGTTTCTTCCCTTTTGATCCAAGCGGCCAAGCTGGTCTCCTCTCGCTTTTACATGGGTGGTCGCGAGCTGATGATGCGGCTGCCGCTCGATTTGCTGAATGGCTTGGAGGAAGTCGTGAAAATGCGCCTCCATAAGCCGGAAAAATTCGCTTCGGGAAGGAGTGCCGTCTAGTTTTGCTTTCGCCCGCTGATACGTTTTCTTGATAAAATGAAACGCGAGATTATAAATTTCGTCACTCACTTCTTGAAGAAGCTTTTGGTAGTCTTCTTTATAATTTAATTTCGTTGGAAAAATTTCGATCGTTACTTCTAACAGGACTTTATCTCCAGTTCGGATTTCAAACGTGGATAATCCTACTTCGTTTTGAAAATGAAGGTTTCCCATCAGTACGTATTGATTGCCAAAGTTGACTCGATCGACTGCTCTTCTTAATGATGGATATTCATGATAAAACGTTAGTTCACTATCGTTTTTTGGAGAAACGATGATTTGATAAATGCCATTTTCAAAAAAGATCGGCCGGTGGCCCTCAGACCATTCCACAAGTCTTTGTTGATCAATATCAAATATCTTTACTTCGAGAATGTCTTCTCCCTTGACTAAAAACTCCATCGATTCGTGAAAGTCGAGCTTGCGGTATTGCTGGAGTCCTTTATATTGCTCATGATATGGTTTTCCTTTGATCACGAGCGTGACGTGTTTTGTTTCAATATGGACCAGCTCTACATCCTCACGAGCCAATCCAGAAGGAGGTAAAGCCATCGTCCGCTAACCTCCTTAACATGTGTAAAATTTTATCGGCGCTTTTCGGATATTTCGCGTATGTAAAATCAAGCAAGGCATCGTATTCTCCATTTAATTCAATACTAGTGCAAAATGTAAACAGCTGCTCCAGCGCGCGTTGTACCCTATTGTCGCTTCCAGAAATGCGCGGCAAAATTTTCTGCAAGAGGCAATGATCAAACGCGTTTTCAAATGTCATTAGCTTTCCTTCTTCATTGTAAGCAAGATAAAAGCAAATTTCATCGCGGACGCGGTAACCGATGTGCGCACCTAAAGGTTGTAAATAGGTATTGATTTTCACCAGCTCGTTCGTTGCCTTTTCGACAACATGCGGATACCGTTGATACACATCTTTTAAATGCAAATATTTAGCGGCAAATTCTCCTTGTTTCAGCTTCATCGGCTGCACTTGCTTTAAATCTCTTAAAAAATCAAGATGGTCAAGCTGAACGCGATTGAATTCAATCGTATTGGCGCGGTCTAATACTTTTTTGCTGAAAGGATGTGTCGTTTCATCCATATTGACCGTTCCAATAATGTAGACATTGACCGGAA
Source organism: Parageobacillus sp. NEAU-HV-2 (assembly GCF_059115485.1). Taxonomy (NCBI): domain Bacteria; kingdom Bacillati; phylum Bacillota; class Bacilli; order Caryophanales; family Anoxybacillaceae; genus Parageobacillus; species Parageobacillus sp. NEAU-HV-2. The sequence goes on along the minus strand of NZ_JBXUJJ010000009.1, from coordinate 81,698 downwards.
GGTAAATATCCCGACCCGCTATTTCTTTCGAAAGCAGTTTAGAAGAAACGATTTTTCCATTTTCCCAGCGCCGGCTTTCCATCACGCTGAGGACATCGCTGAAATAATGCTCCACCCTCGCCAGGTTCATTTCATCGAGCAAGACAAAATACGGCTCTTCTGGATTTTGTTCCGCTTCTAGCACCACTTTCGTCAGCGGCCCTGCCTTAAATTCTCCTTTAATATCTACATATCCAAGCAAATCCGATCCGTCATTCCAATCGGGGCGGACAGGAATTAATGTAAGCCGACCGTTTTCTTCCGTCGCGCCAACGCTCTCGGCAAGCCATTGAACGATTTTTGTTTTCCCGGTTCCGGAAATCCCCGATAAAATAACAAAAGGTTTTGTTTTTAAAGACAAAAATAAATTTATCACTTCTTCATTCGTATAGTAAAAACCTTTTCTAGAGATGTAAGAGTGAATATGATTAACGATCGTTTCATACGAATGCGATTCAGATGCACGTTTCATGTCCATTGTAATCTCCACATATTTTTCGTAGTATTCGATCATTTGCTGCAAGTCATGCTGCAGCTGCTCGTCCGCAGGCATATCATCGATCGAGTAAGCGATATAAGCGGCGACAGAGTCCTTATACTCTTTTGCTTTTTTGCTTTCGCCAAGATCGATTTCATCATCTTTTTTCACATTTCCGCTCATCGGAATCGTTTGGCGGATTTCTTGTTTAATGCGAATCATTTCTTCTTTCGGTGTTTCCGTCACGCCTTGGGCGAATGTCAGATACAATTTGCTCATGTCGTCACTGAACAAGTAAACAATATAATACCCTCTCTGCGTGGAGGTAGTGACTTCTTTATTCATAATGGCGACCCAAGGAACATCCGTCCATACCCCTTGGCCAACCGATCCTTTGACCACGTAGCGATCTTGCGGGATAAAAGATAACTTCTCGATTGCTTGCGGAATCGCTTTCGTCACTAATTGAAACACCGGCTGCTCTTTGGAAAATCTTTCTCGTTTCTCTTGCAAGTACGTTTTCATCACTTGTAAAAAAAGATCGTGCATCGCCATTTGGAATGCTCCTTTAAAAGCTGTTTCTGCTAATATGATAAACTAGTAACTTTTACCTTATATTTTACAAAAATAATCGACGAAACGTCTAATAATTCTTGAAAAAGGTATGATGCAAAAAGCCTATTGGCACAAAAAAACACCATCCCTGCAGCACAACAACATGCATGGGATGGTGGATACCACCTTGATAACAAGCCCTTAAACTTCAAAATTGCACATCTCCCGCCTTTAGCAATTCGCACTTGTTCCATGTAACAGGTGAATTCTAATAAAAACTAAAGTGATTACATCCTATGCTATTCCTTGATTATATCACGCAAGAAACTCACCCCGTACTCAGGGGGATCAACGTTCATATATTGCGCCATGGTTGCTGCAATATCCGCCATAGTATTGCGAATGCCAATCGATACGGGTTTTACTCTTGGGCCGACTACAAGAATGGGTGTTTGCTCACGGGTATGATTAGAGTGCCCTATAGTAGGGTCATTCCCGTGATCAGCAGTGATGATAAGAAGATCATCGTCCTTCAGTTCACTAATAAAAGTTGACAAAAAACCGTCTACTTCTTCTAATACTTCCTTATACCAGACACAATCTTGCTTATGCCCTGCCAAATCCGTTTCTTGAACATTGACAAGAAAAACGGAATCCCCCTTACTTTCTCTGAATAAGGCACGATATGTTTCAAGGACGCTTCGCGTGTTGACAACTGGATCTTTAAATCCAGTTGCTTGAATCACATCTGCTGTTTTTCCAATTCGGTAAACCGGTATCTGATTCAACTCCGCAATATGGGCAAACTGCCTGTCGTAATTTATGCCATATCCTAAATGGATCACTTGATAGCCGTCGCCGTATACATTTGCCTTCGGGCTGTCCACTCCCCACTGTCCTGGGGATTTTTCTTTTACGGCGTTAAGAATTGTTTCAATGTTTGTCTTTTTATTTCCAAACGCAATAACTCTACTTGTATCTACACATTTTCTAACAATATTAGCGATTTTACTCAATTCATCAAAAGAAACTAGATTTAAGTCGCCGACTACATTAATAATATTTCCTTTTTCCGCTTCCAGATTATCTCCAATGACGACCGCACCATTTACTAAGAGAATCGAGGCTTTTTTTATTGGATGTTCGACACGATATCCATGGTTTTCCAGGGCGGTTTTTATATTTGCTCCCACATCTTTCATTAGCCGTTTTTTCGGAATTCCCGGCTTGCTCCCCATTAGTTCCTGATGCCCCATAAATGTATCCGCCCCATAATGGGCCAAATTGCTTTTACCATACGCTGCCTTCGGCTCGCCGATATTGTCAACGATTTTTCCCAATCCTAATTCATACAAAGTAGGAATGTGTAAATCGACGGCCTCTCGAAGATGTTTATACGTGTTTGCCCCAACATCCTCTGGCTTCACCTCTGTACAATCATCCATGAAACCAATTCCAAACCCGTCTAATACTATTAAAGTAACCCGTTTCAAGTTGCTATTGCCCCCTTCTTTGGAAATAAACGAGCTCAGGAGCTTTTTGGTGAGCGCCTCGGATATAAGCGACATGAGACCTTGTCACAAAAATTTGTGTACGAAACGCGTAAATAACCGTATCACCGACTTTCATCTCTTCTTTTCGCTTCAGACAGCCATAATAATCAATATTCGTCGCCGACCAGCGATCAATTTCTGCTTTTTGTTGGATAATCTTCTTTTCAGTTCCTCCAAACAACGCGTATTTCATATTTGAACGGGCATAGAAACCTCCCCCGATCGTATATGCAAATTCATCGTCCATGTGTGAGATTTCGGATACATACACAATGCTAGGAACCTCCGGCAAGTCTGATTTATAGGCGTGAAGCGGTGTAGTTCCCGTCATTGCGTGCCCTGGCTCACCGTGAGTAACACCTGCTTCTTTTAATTTAGGGATGGTATAGCAGCTCGTCGCACCAGGTGCGTTGACCTGTGTTACTTTTATTCCTTTTCTCTCCAAAATATTTCTTGCTTTTTGCAGTGTTTCTATATTGGGAGTAAAAGAAAAGTCTTGTTGTTCCTGATTGAAACGGAAAATCGGAAAACTTGTGACCCCCACAACATTAATTCCTTTTAGCGTCAATATGTCATCCAATTGTCCTTCTAAATCATCTAAAAGAAATCCACCAAATTGCCCTGGAAAAATCACATCGTTTGGCCGAATCACTCGCAATAGAACATTTTGTTTTTTTCCTAATTTTTCAGCCGCGTCCGATAATTGTTTCGCTCTTTCATACGAAAAAAGAGTTACTACTTCCGGACGAAGAAAGGTTAGCACGTAATGCCACTGAGATTTACTCGGCTGGACAAGATGTCCGATATTGCCAATGGCACACCCTTCTTTTTTTAATTCGATTGCCTCATCAATATCAACTGCAACCGCCCGCTCAATTCCGTTGTTCTGAATGATTTGCCCGACAAACCCGCTTCTGCCGATTTGTTTTGTCATATAGTAAAGTTTCAAATCATGCTCTTTTGCCGTTTGGCTAATCCATTGTACATTTCTTTCCAAAGAGTCTAGATCAATCACATAGGTATTTGCGGGTATTTTTCCATCTTGATGTAATTTGGCCGCTACCCGAATCAGCTCTTCATTTCGTTGTAACATCATATTTAAAAACATGTACCATCAGTCCTTGAAGCCTCTTGCAATGCATTTTTTAAAATCCTAATCACCGTGCTGGCAGAGGCTTTCATTGGATTAATTCGAAGTCCATAATCCCTTAACTCCGGACGGCTTTCTAGAAAACTGCCAGAAACACGGTAAATCATCGGTATTAATTCATATCGTGATTCCGCACCAACAGGATAGGTCGCAGCGCCAAACTTGGCGGCGAGATGAATAATTTTCTGCGCAATAGGCTCTTTTAGTTCGACAATGACGTTTTTGGATTGTGAATTGGTAATATATGCCTCTTTTATACCGTCAATTTCTCCTCTATTTAAACGGTCGCATAATTCATCCACTTGTTCATTTTGAATGGCAAACATAACCGGAGCGAAAACCATACTTCGAATAAGTTCATGCGCTTCGAATCCTTGTACTTGACCGCCACCAGAATAATTACGTTCATGGATTTTCTCGATAATATGTTTTCTGCCCAGAATGATGCCGATACCTTCCGGACCAAGGAGTTTGAAACCGGAAAACGCCGAAAAATCTGCTCCATATTCCACTCCGATTCCTTTCATTTTCATAGCGCAATAATTATCGTCTACAACGACCGGTAAATCCGGTCTGCGTTCTTTTACAATAGCAATTAATTCTTTTAAATCATATGTGTCCACCGGCTGCTGGCGCGCGTGCTGTACATAAAATACTTTGGCATCTACAGCCTGTTCGAGTGCTTTCAACACTGCATTTTTGTCATTAAGATTAACTTCATGTTTCCTTAATCCCATGATGCGGAAAGTTTCTTTCGTTGTTGCGTACATTGGCGCATCATGTACAATACATATATCTCCGGGACGCACTAACACGCTCAGCACGGCACGAATCGCTCCAGTTCCACTTCCCCGTACTAGCGCACATGCTTCCACATGGAATGTTCTTGCTAGAACCTTCTCTATTCTAGCCGTCATGAGGGGACGATGATATTCTGGATGAAGTCCAACATCGCCTAATTGAAAAAACTCGTTATTGGAAAACTCCTTTGTAATTTCGTCAATTAACCGAAACTGCAGCAACTTTGCTTCTTCCAATGTCATATTTTGTAATACAGATTGTTCATATTTTTTTGCCATATATTAACCTTCTTTCCGTATGCTAAGTGCTTTTTGTGGATTTTTCACAAGCAACTTTTCAATCGTTGTCTCTGGTACCCCCATTTCCCTTAAAGTAGGAATAAATTTTCGTAATACCACGCTATATCCCTGTCCGCCGCGAGAAAGTAAATGTGATTGACGCGTTACATCACTGGAAAGCAAGATTTGATCTTCATATCCTCTTTCAAGAAAATATAGCAACGATTTCATCCGGCTCATGTCACTGCGATAATTCTCTTTTCCTATCGTATCTAGCGCGATGTATACGCCTGATGATAAAACTTCCAATACGACTTCGTCATCTTCGTTCAAATCTTGATGCCCGATGATCACCTGATGTAAAGGCAAATTCTCGCGGATAAATAATTCAACTTGTTCCAGCGCGAGTGTTCCTAGCGTAGTATGTGTCGATAAAGGCAGTTTGGTTGTTTTAGCCGCTTCAATTGCTCCATAAAACAGTTCCATCTCAATAGGTTTAAACTCATTGAAACTGCTTCCTATCTCACCAATAACCCCCGGTTTTATATTCATCCCATCAATGCCATTCTCGATTTCATCTATCATCCACTCCGCAAATTCATCGCGGTCCCAATTTATCTTTTCTTGAGGAATGAAAGGATCCTTATAACAACCAGTACTAGCGATAATGTGTAAATCAAGCAACTTACTGATTTCTACCAACTTTTTTACATTACGTCCCATTCCATCGTTTGTCATTTCGACAATCGCTTTGCCGCCGTACTGAAGAAAAACTTTTAAATCTTCTACTACAAGATCTAAATTTTGTAGACACGTATCAGTATTTTTTTTAACATGGCTTAAATCGATGTAGAGATGTTCGTGACAAGCACAAACACCTAGTTCCTCTGGCTGAATTCTCCCAAGGACGGTCTGAATGTACATTTGTTATGCATCCCCTTACTGTGTTGGTGGTGTATAAAGTCCTAGTAGGACGAATAGGTTTCCGATAATCCCCACCGCGATGGCTCCAATAGGTCCTACAGCCATACGAACTATTGGCCGCCCCGCAACTTCATTTAAGAGATAGAATCCTGCAATAGCGAAAAATCCAAAACCAGGTACAATGGTGTTCGCTGCGTTTGCACCACCCACGAGCAAAGCAACTTCTAGTACTCTCGTCATCGCTGTACGGATGTTTTCACCGGAGGCACGTATGCCAGGAAAACGGTCAAGAACAGCAGCTAATTTGGTTAATAAGAAAATTTCTGCTAAAATAATAATGGCACCGAGAATCGCTGCAACAATTGGATTTGGGGAGAAAATCCCCACAGCAAACACAAACGTAAATCCCACTGGTCCGTAGACACCGGTGGCAATGGCCGTACTGGCAATCAATGGAACAAATCCGAATGCTTTCGCTAATGAGGCAATTCCACCTTCGGAAATTTTTCCGTCCGAAAGCAGATTTAATGAAATTGGGTCACCAGCAATTAATAAAAGGTTCGTTGCGGCGGCAATAAGTCCCCCACTAATCATTAACACCCAAGAGTGTTTTTTAATTCTTGTGACACGATCCGTAAATAGTGTTGCTAATGTGGAAAGATTCTTTTCCGCTGATTTTTCACGCATCGCATAAACCATTAAAAATATCATTCCGACAATGAGAGCAATTCCCTCAGGGCTAAGAGTGATAGGCGAACCGCCAATTTTAATAATCTTTTCTGTATTCATAAAAACAATGATTTGACGGGACAGTGCGGCAACTAAAAAAGTAATAATTCCTTTTTTTATTCCAAATTGCAAAGCAACTGCAATTGCCGGGAATACCATAAAGGAAACAACAACTGGTTCCCCTACCTTGTTAAACCCATCAACAAAGTTAAGCGGCAGAAGCTTGAACGCATCTACTACTGCTTTTAGACCGTAGTAAATGCCTGCGCCGTATAGCGCTCCAAGTACCCCGGTAATCGGTGTAGTTAATTTTCCACGTTTGAAAATTAACCCAATAATATCCGTTCCAAGCAAAATGCTGTGAATTAAAATAATGCTTCCAGCAATCGAGATCGGAATGCCAAAGCCGATTACCAAGCCGAAACTCATGGCAAAAGCAGTTACACCAAGCTCTCTCCGGCTCATTCGGCCTTCTAGATTTTCTGGCACAATTGGGCGCAACCCATCATTAAATACAGCAATCCCCATATTCGCCATGACCGCTGCTAATGCACCAATACACATCATTAAAATAACTTCTAACATTTTATTTCCCCCTCAACTTACCGCTTTAATAGTGTTTCTATTAAATATTGCACTGCTTTTTCTTTGTGATCCCCTGTGAAGCCAAAAGCTTTTGCCCCTTGCGCAACCGCTTCCTCCACTTTGTCTTTTGTCGGAGGCTGCCCCGGCATAGAGATAGTTGCACATTGTTGTTTTCCCAACAATGCGATAGCCATTGCCAACGCCCCACCACCGCCAGTATGGCAAGCACCAAAATAATAATCTGCTTCTCCTAACTTTATCGCCATTGCTGCTTCTAAATCGGATTTGATCATCGTTTTGACCTGCTCGCCACTAAACTTCTTTACTAATGCTTCAATTTCTGCTTTTTCTACTTGCCCGCCAATGACGATCCTTATCATATAAACTCCATCCTTTCCTCATTGTTGTGATAAAACGTTAACAAAGTGCATGTATAAAAATTTCTTTTCTTCTTCTGGCAATTTTCGATTCATCCACTTTTCAATAATAGCTACCTTCTCTACTGCCGCAGGGAAATGGGAAGATAAATAAACTTCATTCATGATGATATCTGGAGGTGAATAAACGGTTTCATTTCTCTCTAATCTTGTGATAGCCATTGCGAGGTGAGTAATTAACATAGAATATCTACTTGCATTCTCTTCATTCACAAATTGTTCTATTACTTTACTACAAATGACTTTTGCATTTTCTGTAATCACGTTTGACTTTTCTAGTATTTCTAGGCGCTCCAATAGAGTGTCCATTATCACACCTCAATGTACAATTTTTTGTATATTGATAATAAGAAAGAAACAAGTTAGTATTTGGGCATAACATCCCCCCTTTCAACTCCTCTTTGAATTTCTACTATTTTTTCTTTTGAAAGATGTTGCAAGATGTACTCCACTTTTCTATTGCCTTTCCGAATAACACAAACGGCTTCACTTATTTCCCTTTCATATTGAATAGCTTTTTTAGAAGTTAATGGTTCAACATGATAGAGCGTCGTATCAATTTCATCAATATTCCATATAGTTGCATCGATTGTATGCGCTTTCAAGTGTTGTAAAAGATGCATATAGTTCATCTCAACGTATTCAACATTTTTTCCTTCTGTTTCTGCATAGGTTAAGAATTTTTGATCATTTGAAAAGGTATCGATGCCGATTTTAAACTTGTCTTCAATGCGTTTCTTCGTTGGATCAGAAAAAATTACAGCATGCTTTGAAACATAGGTCTGTTTACCAAAGGAAAGAGCAATCATAAGACAATCATCGTTTTTCATTTCTTCCAATGCTGAAAACCTTGAGACTATTGCAAAATCATATCTCCCTTCTTTTACCCCTTCGAGACGAGGCTTTGCTCCTCTCATAAAAGCAATATTAAAGGCGAGATTTAAACGATTGAATTCAGAAGCTAGCCCCGATGCAAGCCCTTCATATTTCTTCGAATATGGCAAAGGCATTACTGCCAATACGCGGTCAACCCCTGAAAATTTCAAAAGATTTGATACGCATTTTTCTCTCAAAAACGTTCCAAGGTGCCCCCGCGACTCTAAACGAATACTCTGCGTTTCTTCTAGAATCTTTAATGCAGATTGAACCGTTCCCCTGCCGACTTGAAACTTTTCGGCTAAGTCACTTATTCTAGGTATTCGCTCATCTGGTTCGTAAAAGAGTAATTCCTCTGCAACTTGTTTTAAAGTAAGTCCGCTTTTTGAATAAAAATTCTCCATCATACTCTATACACCACGTTTAATAAGATACAATATTCTGTATATTGTTATTATAACGAATAGTAAAATTACTGACAATATTATTTAATAAAAAACAAAGCTAATATAGATAAAAAGCGCATAATCAAATAACTACTACTCTGACTAACAGAAAAAGGGAAAGCACTATCGCTCTCCCTTTTTCGCTTTCTTCAATTCTTATACGCACAATACGGACGTAATTTCACGCCGATAAGGCTGCCAAGAAAGGCAAACACGAACCAAATCCAGCCGTGGACGCTGAAGGAGGAGATGCCGCTGAAGTACGCGCCGATGTTGCAGCCAAAGGCAAGGCGGGCGCCGTACCCCATCATCAGACCGCCGATAAGGGCGCCGATCGTCATGCGCGAAGGGCGTCTCCATTGAATCGGTTTCGCGTAGCGGCCGGCAAACGCTGCCGCCAGCAAGGCGCCGAACATTAAGCTGATGTCCATGACCGTTGTCGTATCTTGATACAATGGGCTTTTCAGCGCATTAAGCTTCGCTGGATCCTGCCAGTAGGCCCATTGGGTTGGGTCGACGCCAAACAGTTGCACGAATTTCGCTCCCCAAAGGGCGAAGGCGGAAGTGATGCCCCACGGCTTGCCGTTGACCATTAATACAAGAGTGTTCATAACGGCAAGCAAAAGCGCGCCGACAAGAAGCGACCATGGGCCTTTATAAATCGCTTTCCAGCCGTTTTTGTTTTCGATTTTCACCGTAATCAGTTTGCCGTGACGGCGTTTTTCGATGGCGGTCACGGTGTAATAAACGAGTGCCAACAGCGCGAGCTGAAGCAGAAAACCGCCAAACGCGCCAAGCTGGTGGATCAACGAAATCGGCGCCAGATGCGGCGTGTTCATCCAAAAATCAAAATGGGTCGTCGCAATGACCGAGCCGGCGATAAACCCGATTAAGGTGACGATGCCGTTCGTATCGCCTCCGCCGATATGATACAGCGTACCTGATGCACATCCATCGCCAAGCTGCATGCCGATGCCGAAAATAAACGCGCCGACGACGACGGAAATCCCGACATCATGTACATTGCCGGCCACGGCATGGCCGAAAATCGATCCTTTCAACAATAGCGGCAAGAAGAAAATGCTTGCCACCACCATCATGATCATTTGCGCGCGAATGCCTTCGCCTTGGCGGTATAAAATAAATTTACGCCATGCGGACGTGAAGCCAAAGTGCGCTTGGTACAAGATAAATCCACCGAACGCTCCTAACATGTAAAGGAGCGCTTGCTGCCAGGAAACGCGGCTATATAAAAACAACGCGCCTCCGATCAACACGATGGACGCAATGGCGATGATCCACGACGTTGGATTTTTCGGAGCGTTCGTTGCTGGCTTGATACGGACGTCCGTTTGTTTTTTCACCGCAATATCCAAGTTGTCTTCCCCCTTTACTCAAATTAAGTACATTATATAATACTATAAATTCGATTGATTTTCTATGTTTTTGCTTCGCCGTTTATAAAATAGGCAAAATGTTCCGTCAGCCTCATGGAGCTGGCATTTTTGCAACCTCCTATGTTATATTTTTTTGTACCAATATTGTAAAAACAGGGTGAGGATCATGTGGAAAGAATTTAAAGAATTTGCCATGCGCGGAAATGTCGTCGACTTGGCTGTCGGGGTCATTATCGGCGGAGCGTTCGGCAAAATCGTTTCTTCGCTCGTCAATGACATCCTGATGCCGTTGATCGGCTTATTGCTTGGCGGCATTGATTTTAGCGGGCTGTCATGGAAATTCGGCAATGCCGTCGTGAAATACGGCATGTTTATCCAAACGGTCGTTGATTTTTTCATTATCGCCTTTTCGGTCTTCGTTTTTGTCAAAGTGTTGAATAAGCTGTACCGGCGCAATAAAAAGGAAGAAGAAGTCAAAGATACGGCGCCGACTTTAACGAAGGAAGAAGAGCTGTTGATGGAAATCCGCGATTTGTTGAAACAACAGCGGGAAATGCAATGAGCGAAAATAAAACGAAAAGAGCCTGACCGAAATGAATGGACAGGCTCTTTTTTAGCTTCATAGCAGCACATACGCTATCGGCGTGGTGATGATAAGCGTTAAAATCGTCCGCTCGGCCCAAATGACTAATAGCCTTGGAATGCTGATCGGGATTTCCGTTGCCAAAATGCAAGGAATAACAGCGGAAAAGAACAAAATGGCGGAAATCGAAACGACCGCGATGATGAATTTAGTGACAAGAGGTGCTTCCGTTACAAGCAAGGCAGGCAAAAACATTTCCGCAATCTCGATCGCTGATGCTTTGGCAGCAAGCAATGGCTCCGGAATTTGCAATAGCAGCGTAAACGGATAGAAAAGATAGCCAAGCCAGTCAAACAGAGGCGTATATTCGGCAAGCAGCAAACCTATCAGTCCAACCGACATGATCGACGGCAAAATGCTCATCGTCATGATAAAACCATCTCTTAAATTTTCCCATACATTCGTCCAAAGCCCTTTCGAGTGCTGCACCGCTTTCATCGCTTCCGACCATGCTTCTTTCATGTAGTTTTCCATAACTTTTTCCTCAGGGTCACCTTTGCCATCATAATAGTCATTGCTCATTTTGCTTAGCGGCCATAAGCGGACGGTAATAGCCGTAACCAAAAAAGTTACAAAAAACGTCACCCAAAAATACGTATTCCAGATGTTCATCAGCCCCAATGTTTTCGCCACAACGACCATGAACGTCACCGATACGGTCGAAAAACCCGTGGCAATTATAGCCGCCTCTTTAATCGTATATTTTCCCTCTTTAAATACTTTATTGGTAATGAGCAGTCCAATCGAATAACTTCCGACGAACGACGCGACAGCATCAACCGCCGAGCGTCCCGGCGTTTTCCAAATCGGCCGCATCACCGGCTGCATCCACACTCCGACAAATTCCAAAAGCCCATATCCGACTAAAAGGGCAAGGAAAACGGAGCCGATCGGCACTAACAGACCAACGGAGATGACGAGTTTATCGTACAAAAACGGTCCCATGTCCGGTTTGAACAGCCACGACGGTCCGATTTTAAACATTAACATGACCGCTACCATTAGTCCTAATAGTTTTATCAAGGAAAAAACGATCGCAACCACATCTTTGTTCCACGTTTTAGTGTAAAACGGATATACAGCGCCTAAAGCAATCACGATGAGCGCATAATACGGCGCAAGCGCCGGAAACTGCATACGTATCCACGAAACGATATGATCAAGCATAATCGAGGACGTCTCCCCGATTTGCACGGGAACGAAAAACATGAAAATGCCGATCGTGCTGTAAACGAAAAACTTCCAAGCCTGACCATTGGAAGTTTGTACCGACATCGAAGGCTGTTTGCTTGTATTTACTTTCATTTTCCCCACCGCCTCGCTTTTATTTGTTTAAAAATTCAGTCTCTTTATGGTTGAAAAACACGCGCTGCTAGCGCGTGCTTTTGGTTGCCAATACCTAGTAGCAAATCCTCCCTCTTTCCACCACCACCCGTCCGTTTTTAATCACCGTATCGGTATGGTTCATGCCGTAATGGTAGATGAGCTGCATATAATTCGGGACGTCGAAAAGGACCAAATCGGCTTTTTTCCCGGCTTCAATGCTTCCGATTTCGTGGCCGCGGTTGATCGCGTGAGCAGCGTTGATCGTGACGGCTGCCAGCGCTTCGGCAGGGGTCATGCCCATCTGCAGGCAGCCGAGGTTCATGATCAGCGGGAGCGATACGGTTGGCGAGGAGCCGGGATTGCAGTCGGTGGAAAGCGCGACCGCTACGCCGGCGTCGATGATCTTGCGGGCGTTGGCGGCCTTGGTCATCAGGAAAAACGCCGTACCCGGCAGCAGCACCGCAATCACCCCTTTTTCCGCCATGCGACGAATGCCTTCGTCCGAAGCGCGCAGGAGATGGTCGGCGGAAGCCGCCCCGACTTCCGCAGCCAGCTCCGCGCCGCCGTATGGCTCGATTTCATCGGCGTGAATTTTCGGCATCAGCCCGTACGCTTTTCCTGCCTCTAAAATGATTCTTGCCTGTTCTGGAGTGAACACACCGCGTTCACAAAAGACATCATTGAATTCGGCAAGCCCGAGCTCGCTTACTTTCGGAATCATCTCTTCAACGATGACGCGGACAAAGCCGTCGGGATTGTCTTTCCACTCGGCGGGTACGGCATGCGCTCCCATAAACGTGGACACGACATCGACGGGATGGGTTTCATCAAGCTGTTTCGCCACCGTCAGCTGTTTGACTTCGTGCTCAAGACTCAAGCCATAGCCGCTTTTCGCCTCCACGGTCGTGACGCCGTGAAGCAAAAACTGATCAAGCCGCCGCTTGCTTTCTTCATACAATGTTTCTTTCGATGCTTCCCGCGTTGCTTTTGTTGTCGCGTGAATACCGCCGCCGGCGTTCATTATTTCCATGTATGTCGCCCCGTTCAGGCGCATCGCGAATTCGCTTTCACGGCTTCCCGCGTACACCAAATGCGTGTGCGGATCGACAAGCCCCGGCGTCACCGTTTTCCCTGTCGCATCGATGATCTCCGCTTCCGCGATCCGCTCTTGAAATTGTTGCGAAAGCTCCTCGTCCGTTCCGACAGCGGCAATTTTTCCGTCTTCCACCCAGACGCTGCCATTTTCAATGATGTGAAGTTCATTCATTTTCTCCTTCACGAGCGGGGCCGTGGAGCTGCCGGCCAGCGTCACGAGCTGGCTGGCGTTGCGGATAAACAGTGGGCGCATGCGCTTCCTCCTTTCGTTTATTTCAGCATCGGCATATGGATGCCTTTTTCTTTCGCCGTTTTGATAGCGAGTTCATAGCCGGCATCAGCGTGGCGGACAACGCCAAGGCCCGGGTCGGTCGTCAAGACGCGTTCGAGCCGTTTTTCCGCTTCTTTCGTGCCATCGGCGACAATGACCATTCCCGCATGAATCGAATAGCCCATGCCAACGCCGCCGCCATGGTGCACCGATACCCAGCTTGCACCGCCGACCGCGTTAAGAAGCGCGTTCAAAATCGGCCAGTCGGCGATCGCGTCGCTGCCGTCTTTCATTCCTTCCGTTTCGCGGTTTGGTGAGGCGACAGAACCGGAATCCAAATGATCGCGGCCGATGACGATCGGCGCTTTCAGCTCGCCTTTTGCCACCATGTCGTTAATGATTTTGCCAAATTTCGCCCGTTCGCCGTAGCCGAGCCAGCAGATGCGCGCCGGCAGCCCTTGAAACTGGATTTTTTCCCGCGCCATGCGGATCCAGTTGCACAAATGTTGGTTGTCGCTGAACTCGCGTAAAATGACTTCATCGGTTTTGTAAATGTCATCCGGATCCCCTGATAGCGCCACCCAGCGGAATGGCCCTTTCCCTTCGCAAAAGAGCGGACGGATGTAGGCGGGAACAAAACCTGGGAAATTGAACGCCTCCTCCACTCCTTCATCTTTCGCGACTTGGCGGATATTGTTGCCGTAATCGAATGTCACCGCGCCTTGTTTCTGCATGGCGAGCATCGCTTTTACATGTTCGGCGATCGATTGTTTGGCGCGGCGGATATACTGCTTCGGATCGCGCTGGCGCAGCTCAGCCGCTTCCTCGAGCGTCATGCCCGCCGGAATGTAGCCGTTAAGCGGATCGTGGGCGGACGTCTGGTCTGTCAACACGTCCGGAATAAAGCCGATTTCGATCATTTTCGGCAGCACTTCCGCTGCGTTGCCAAGCAGGCCGATCGATAGCGCTTTTCCTTCTTCCTTCGCCTTTTTCGCCATCTGGATCGCCATATCGAGACGGTCAGTCATCGTGTCTAAATATTTCGTGTCAATGCGGCGCTGGATGCGGGCTGGGTCCACTTCGATGGCAATGCAGACGCCGCCGTTCAACGTGACAGCGAGCGGCTGTGCGCCACCCATGCCGCCAAGGCCTGCCGTCACCGTAATCGTGCCTGTTAGCGTGCCGCCATAGTGCTGGCGCGCCACCTCGGCAAACGTTTCGTACGTGCCTTGCACGATGCCTTGGCTGCCAATGTAAATCCAGCTTCCTGCCGTCATTTGTCCATACATGATTAAGCCTTTTTTATCGAGTTCGTGGAAATGATCCCATGTCGCCCAAGCAGGCACAAGGTTCGAGTTGGCGATTAATACCCTTGGCGCATCGGCGTGCGTTTTAAATACCGCGACTGGCTTTCCCGACTGAATAAGCAGCGTTTCATCATTTTCTAAGTTTAATAGTGTCTCAACAATCGCCTCGTAGCACTCCCAATTGCGCGCCGCTTTGCCGATGCCGCCGTAGACGACTAAATCTTCCGGGCGTTCGGCCACCTCTGGATGTAAGTTGTTGTTGAGCATTCGCAACGCGGCCTCTTGAATCCAGCCTTTCGCATGCAAAGTAGAACCAGTGTATGCTTGCACCGGCCGGTGTTTCGTTGCCATCGTGATCCCTCCGTTTTGTCATTTGTTTTTAACCAAGAATGCCGTCAGGATGAATGAACGTCGGATAAGGGGCGGCTTTTGCCATCTCGATGTTCCGACTCAATCATTCTCCTTTTTATTTATCAAGAATTATAAAATGAAATCGGTTGCAAATATATGCATCCCGTTTTTAAAATCGTATATAAATTTTTGAATTTTATACCCAATAGGGCAATGAAATGACCATCTTGCATCATTTTCTTTAGATTTTTGTTATTTTTTTCGATTCATAAAAAAGAACCGCTCATCATTGCGGTTCTTTGCGCTGTTCATCGCGGTATTCGCTTGGCGTCTTCTTCGTTTCTTCTTTAAATACGCGAGTAAAATAGTGCGAGGTGCGAAAGCCGGTTTGATGGGCAATCTCTTTTATGGACAGCTGCGTCTGGGAAAGCAGGCGCTTTGCCTCTTTTATTCTCGTTTGCGTCAGCAACTTCCGAAACGAAATGCCGTGTTTTTTCATTAGCAAATGGCTGTAATATGCTGGGCTTCTGCCGACAGCCTCGGCCACTTTCCCAAGCGTCAAATCCGGATCACGAAAATGTTCTTCAATATAGTGGATTCCTTTTTCGATTACATCGGTGCGCGCCTGCTCTTCCGCCTGCTTCGCACGATCGAGCAGCCCATAGAGAAAAAGAAGCATTTCCTGCACGATGCGGTATAAGACACGGTTGTATAAAATCTCATGAAAAATACGCATATAGTCGCGTTCCGTTTCGCCGCGGTCAAGGTGATACGTTTTCATAAAGCGGCGGATTTGCGCCAATATGCTCGTCAGCCTCGTCCGCACCATTTCCGGGTTTGGAAACGGCGTTGGCATATGCAAAAATTCGCGGTGGAGCCACATTTTGATGGCCTGCTTGTCAAACCGATTCAGCATGTCAATCCAATTCCGCTGCTCTTCCGGTGTTAAAAACGGGTCGAGTTCTTTCCAGCGTTCATATTCGGAGGCGGGGACAATCACTTGGCGGTAGCCGATAAAAAACGTCGTTTCCAATAAGCGGCGCGCCGTTTGATATTGAGCGCGCACCGTTTGACCGCCATCAGGCGGCAGCGCGACGACTGCCAAAGGCTCCGTGTGCTCCGCCTCCCAGTCACGCAGCAGTTTCCGCGCCTCTTCTTTCATATCGCCCGACACACCGGAAAGCAAACAGACAACCATACTCGATAGCGGCAGCACACAAGACGGATAACGAAACGAGTAATGTGTTAAAAAGGAAACAGCGTCCTGCAATTGATTTGGATTTTCTGTTTGCAGGAGCAACAGCGCCACATTTGCCGCTTCCACCTCTTCGGAAAAGAGCGAACGGTACGAATAACGTTCTGCATCGTTGGAAGGGAGCGGATGGAGGCGCTCTTGGCGGACGAAGGGAGACACCGCTTTTTGAAGGCACTGCTTCAGCTTGACTGGCTCGAGCGGTTTGACGAGTAAATCGGCGCATTGCCATTCAATCGCCTGTTTCGCCCGGGCAAACGTTGCCTCGGCCGTAACGGCAATCGTTTTTTGGCAAAACATCCGCACGTATTTCGCCATTTCCTCCCAATCGTCATGGGAAACCATGTCCAATTCAATATATAACAGCTCTGGTGTTTCCTTTTCTAATATCCTCATTGTCTGCTCGACGGTATTGGCGGTATAAACGCGATGAATGGGCAGCGAATAGGCGGAAACAAGCCAGCGGATCGCCGCGCTCTCGTTTTCATCCCGCTCCGCGATCAAAAGTTTCATCGGCTTCACCGACCTGTCGCCACCCGCTGGCGGCGGTGGAAATGAACGAGCGCCTCCATGCAGAAGGCAGCCGCTAACGCGATTGTTTTTCGGTTTTCATCGACCAACGGATTCACTTCACAAATATCGAAACTGATCGTTTGCGGCTTCGAAATAATATAACGAAGCAGGGCGCGGACGATTTTTGGATCAAGCCCGAACGGCGAAGGCGCACTCACTCCCGGCGCCGCGCTTGCACTCAACACATCCATGCAAAGCGTCAGCATCAGCACGTCATAGTTTTTGCTAAAATCGTCAATGATTCTATACGCGCGATCTAGCGCTTCCAATGTCAATTCTTCTTCAAGCATGTACGTGCAGCCGTATCGCTTTGCGGTTTCAAATAACGCCGCCGTGTTGCCTAGTGTCTGAATGCCGAGGCAACAGTAGCCCGCGTTTCCATCTTCATCTAATATTTGCCGAAACATCGTCCCCGACGACGGCCCTGTTTCGTACGGCCGCATGTCAAAATGGGCGTCAATGTTAATAATGCCAAGTTTCGTTTCCGGACCGACCGCCTGCCGCACACCGAGATAATGCCCGTACGTGGTCTCATGTCCGCCGCCGATGACAACCGGCGTGATGCGATGACGGATAAGGCGCTCTACCACCTGTCCCAAATGTTTCTGGCTGTTTTCTAGCTCTTCCCCATCACAAGTAATTTCGCCCACATCGTAAAGTATTGTGTCAGGCGACAGGTGCCACGGCAAGTTTGCCAGCGCTTTTTTCACTTCCACCGGCGCGTGATGCGCTCCTTGCCGCCCTTGATTTCGGCGGACCCCTTCATCACATTGGAAGCCTAATAAAGCAAAGGCGTTTTCTACCTGTGCCTGTATTTGCCCCATATCAAGAAGACGAATCTTTTGATGGACGCGAAAACTTTTTTCCTCGCTCTCGCTGTCAATACGACCCGTCCATCTCTCCTTGTCCGGCTGTTTGTACATAAAACAAGTACCTCCCTGCTTTTTGCTTTGTGCAACACCAACGTCCTCAATTAGTCATCGCGTTGATCCATCTATAGCGGGAGCTGGTCCTTGACTCCATCACGTAAAGGATGTCCCTTCTTCCTCTTTCTTTCCCATTGCCTTTATTTCCTTCTTGTTTTGCCGCCTTCATGCAAAAATACGAGAACTTTTTTCACTGGCAATCTCCATCCCTTTTCCGTTTTGCCATTTGTCGAAATCGAACCGCGCCATTCTTTTTCCCATCACAAATACAAAATATCCCGCGGTCTTCACAATGTCGGGGCAACGAAAATGGGAGCAAGGTATTGCGCAGCTCTTCCCTATTAAAAAAGGAAATCTTCTCATTTTCGCGAATAGGTAATATAGGAGCTTACCATTTTCAAAGAAAGGGTTGTGGCTATGGCAAAAACCGTCAACTTGCACGACGTCATTGCAGGAAAAAGTGCGCCGCCAGCCTGTGATACGTCGCTTGGCGTTCAATTAGTGGAAACAGGTGAAGGATATGCGAAAGGAAAGTGGACGATCGGGGAGCATTTACTAAACGGAAACGGCGTCATTATGGGCGGATTTGTCAGTGCGGCGGCCGATATTATGATGGCGTATGCGATTACGACGTTGCTCCATGAAGACCAAACATTTGCCTCGATCAACCTACATACGACGTTCCACCGCCCGACCGTTGTCGGTGAAGTGGAGGTCGAAGCAAAGGTGGAAAAATTCGGACGCACTGTTGCCTATCTGACCGCTGTCTTAACGCAAAACGGCAAAGAAGTCGCAAACGCCGTTTCCTCGGTGATGATTATGCCTAAACGGTAAAAAAGCAGGACGACCTCCTGCTTTTTGTCTGCGATGCGATGGGTGTGTTATTTTTGCCCAAACGTCTTCGGCATGACCACCGCCACGACTTCACCACGCGCGCAAAGTGTATCATTCGCGTACACTTCCGTATACACTTTCCACTTTTTCGGATGAATTTCTTCGACCGTGCCGATTGCTTTTAACGGAACTCCGTGTGGTGTCGGTTTCAAGAACTCTACGTTCAAGGAAGCAGTCACAAACCGCGGCGGCACTTCTCCGTCTCCTGGTTCATGGCCATTTTTGCGATGCAGCGCCAGCGCAGCCGAGCCCGTTCCGTGGCAGTCGATCAGCGAAGCGATCAATCCGCCATATACGAAGCCGGGAATGGCGATATGCTCAGGGCGCGGCGTATAAATCGTAATCGTTTTCTCCCCCTGCCATCCGGTGCGGAAATGGTGGCCGTGCTCATTCATCCGTCCGCATCCGTAGCACCAGGCAAATTCCTCTGGGTATTCGTCTTGAATCGCATGTTTTACTTGTTCTTCCATCATTCTCCCTCCCCTTTCCTTTTCAAGTATACCACATGAGCACATTACTTCCTTTTCCTTTTATTTTCCTTTACAATAGTGATAGGTTTACAGAGAATGGAAAGGACTACAGCAATGAAAGTGTTAGAAACCTATCTCGTCGCAGGACTGGCCGGTTTGCTGTTTTATCATCTCCATTCCCCGATTCCATGGATGCTTGGGGCCATTACCGGAATGCTTGTTTGGAAAACGATCATCAAGCGCCAAGTAGCGGCGCCAAAGGCGTTGTCCAACAGCGGATTGATTGTATTAGGCACTTATTTTGGACTGTCATTTACAAAAGAGACGCTGTTAACGATTGCGCCATATATTGTTCCGTTCCTCGCTGTCGCGGTGTTGCTGATTGTCATCAATATTATGAACAGCATCGCCGTGACGAAATGGACGCATATTGATAAGGTGACAAGTGTGTTTGCCTCTGTTCCGGGCGGATTGTCGGAAATGGTGGCCGCGAGCGAATCATTCAATGCCAATACAGCACTAGTGACGATTTTTCAAACGATTCGTTTGTTAACGGTCGTTTTTCTTGTGCCCACGGCCGTTGTTCATTGGTTGAGCGGAGATGCATCGTCAGGAAGCTCAACCGCTCAGGCGGTTGCTGCCTCTGCCGATGGTCATTACGCTTGGCTTTTGTTAAGCGTTTTTGGCGCGCTTCTTTTACGAAACATCATTCCGGCGGCATACGTCGTCGGACCCCTTGCCGTAACGGCAGTGATGCATGTGGCTGGAGTGAACTTACCGCCACTGCCTGCATGGTTGATTATTTTGGCGCAAATTAGTGTCGGAATGAACATGGGAGACCGCATTACGTTAGAAGATATTAAGCTTGGCGGAAAATTTAGCTGGGTATATTTTTTGCTTGCGCTAGTATTAATTGCTCTATCGTTCGGATGCGGCTGGGCATTTGCGAAATTAACGGATCTTCCGCTGTCGACCGCGCTGTTAAGCCTCGCCCCAGGTGGACTTGTGGAAATGGTGTTAACGGCGCAAACAGTCGGCGGAGATCCGGCAATTGTCAGCTCCTTGCAATTTGTGCGGCTTCTTCTTGTCATTATCGTCGTACCGAACGTGTTGAAATGGGTATTTCGAAAATTCCCGTATATCACCGAAACGTCATGGAAAAACCGCTCTGTTCGCAACTAGAAACAGAGCGGTTTTTATCAGTTTCTTTATTTTTCCGGTTCATAAAATTCGATCCATTCACCATCCGGTCCAAGGAAGAACAAATATTTCGCCCCGTTTGGCAGCGTCGTAATATCTTCCCAGACGAGCGAAATTCCAAGGGACTGCAGCCGTTCTTTTTCTTGTTCAATTCCTTCCACGGTAAAGGCGACGTGATGCACTTTTCCTTCCGTCGGCAAATTCGGATTATACCCTTCGATCAATTCGACAATGACCGAGCCATCCAATCCTAAAAACGCTAGTTTCATCGTGCCGTTCGTATGCGTCATCTCGCTGAGCAATTCCAACCCGACTACCTCTTGATAAAACTTTTTCGATACTTCAATGTCTTTGACTTGAATGCCGACATGTTCAAATTTTTTCACTGTCATTTTCGTTCTCTTCCTTTCTATCACCTTTTTAAACTTGTGAAAATACCGCCCGCAAATATGGGGTCATATGTACCAATGAAACTCCTTTTTCTGCTAGTTGTCCAAAAATATAGCGATCAAGCGCATAAGGACCAGCGGCTTTCCACTCTTCCACTTCTGCAAGCGTCAAAATAAGATAAAAAGACTTTCCTTGTGCATACCCATACAGATGAAAAAAATTCGCGCAACAGTCAAAATACAACACTGCCTGTTTGTCAAATTGCAACAGCTGTTTTCTTATGCAGCGGGCGACATGAGAAGCGAACGATTCTGCTTTTAAGTGTGCCGCCATACAACTGCGAATCAAATCATTTTCGCGCACTCGGCGTCCCCACCTCTTTCCTTTGTATTGTACATAAAAACCCCTTTCGCCATGAATGATGCGAAAGGGGTCAGCCGTTCTTATCATCCAAAGCGAAACCGCTTTGCGGGTTGGAGCACCTTGCGAAATACGCAGGTTGCTGTGGAGTCATTGAGCCCGATCTCTCATCCACTCTTGATAAGACTGTATGTAGTTTGTTTTTATCTTATCATGGTCCTTTTGTGATGACAATCATTTTTTGTTTTTCCGCAAATTAGGAAAGGAAGGGCAAAAGCACCTTCTCCCTCTTCTTATTATTGCGCTGCTTCTAAAAGCGGATAGAATTTGGCTAAGCGACTTTTATTCTTTCTTATTTTTTTGTTGATTATTTAGCACATAGTTTTATTTTAAATTTGGTAGACATTTGCTTCTTCATTTCCCAAAACATTGGGCATGTGCGGTATAAATGATCGTTCGCATCAGCCATTTTTGTTCTCTTTCGTCACTATTCTGTTTTTTTCGACAAAATCAAATGAAACGTGATAATATAGATAATATGGTGTAGAAAAAATTATTTCGTTCATGATTGGAGAGTTGCTTTTATATGAGGAAATATCAGATGCAAACTCCCTACATTCCGCTTTACTTTTTTATGCCTGCCGTGCAATTTATTTTTGATCTAGATGGTTATATCGTTGATATAAATGATTTTGCCGTATCGGCGCTCGGATACAAACGCGACGAGCTCATTGGCGCGCCCATTTCGATCATCGTTCATCAAGAAGATCAGCTACGCCTGAAACAACAGGCTCAGCTTATTTTTACAACTCCAGCAGATGCGGTCCATACGCTGGAGTTGCGGACGGTGACAAAGGCTGGAAACATTTTATTTATGCAAATGGGAATTCGCAAGAGGCGATCTGAAAACGGAAAAATGCTTTTCCTCGCATCATGTTATAACATGGCGGCGGAAACGTATGCAAAACAGCTGTTAGCGAAACAGAGGCATATTTTAGAGCTGGTCGTCAAACATACTCCACTGGAGGAAATTTTGACAGAGCTCGCCCAATCGGTGGAAGAAATCCGCCCGCATATCGTATGTTCGATTTTATTGGCCAATGAAGACGATAACCGGCTTTATCATGGCGCCGCTCCCAGTTTGCCGCACGCGTATGTTGACGCGATCAACGGGCTTGAAATCGGCCCGTGCGCCGGGTCATGCGGTACGGCGGCTTATCGAAAAGAGCTTGTCATCGTCAGCGATATCGAGCATGATCCGTTATGGAAAAATTATCGACATCTCGCCTTGCCTCACGGTTTGCGCGCCTGCTGGTCAATTCCGATCTTTTCTTCTAATGGAAAAGTCTTAGGAACATTTGCTATCTATCATGAGCAGCCGTGTGAGCCTCAAGACGCAGACATCGATCTCATTTATACGTTTTCTTCATTGGCCGGAATCGCGCTCGAGCATGAGAAAATGAAACAGGCGCTGCAAGAAAGCAGGCAAATATATGAGTCGCTATTTCATTATAATCAAGACGCCGTTTTCTCCTTGTATCTTGATGGTTCTTTTTTTGCGGCCAATGAGGCGTGTTCCGTCATTTCCGGCTATAGCCGCGACGCGCTCTTAACGATGAAAATCGACGATTTGGTTGTCAAAGAAGATGTGCCGAAAGCAATAAAAGCGTTCCGCGATACAGCGAAAGGGCATTCATGCCATATCGAACTGCGCATTCGCCATCAGTCCGGCAGCCAACGTTATGTCAGCGTTACGTCTATTCCTATTTTCGTCAATAAAAAAATTATCGCCATTTCTTGCATTGCCAAAGATGTGACAGAACGGACCGAACAAAATGAACAAATTCGTCGTATGGCATATTATGACTCGTTGACGGGGCTTCCAAACCGGCGGCGGCTGCAAGAGCTTGCCAGCGATGCGTTTCTAAAAACGAAAGAAATGAAGCACCTTGGCGCCATTTTATATATAGATCTAGATGGATTTAAGTATATTAACGATACGCTAGGGCATCATACCGGCGATCAACTGTTGAAAAAGGTAGCGGAGCGATTGCGGGAAAAAGTGGATGATCGCGGCGACGTCGCTTATATGAGCGGCGACGAATTTATCATTTTATTAGCGCCCATCGCTAGAAATGAAGAAGCAGTGCGGACCGCGGAAGAAATATTGGCAGCCTTTACGGAGCCGTTTCGCGTCGACGCGCGTGAACTATTTCTTACGTGCAGCATCGGCATCGCTTTTTTCCAGGATCAAGACACGGATATTGATACGATCATTACGTATGCAGATATAGCGACAGACGAAGCAAAACGAAAAGGAAAAAACGGCTATTATATTTACAATGAGTCGCTTTTGCGACAGCGGCTGCCAAATATCTTTTTGCTTAACGATCTGCATTATGCCGTGAAACAGAAACAATTGTCCGTTGTTTACCAGCCGATTGTCGATATACAGCAAAAAAAGCTTGCCGCGCTAGAAACGCTCATTCGCTGGCACCATCCCGACAAAGGAGCCATTCCTCCTAGCGAATTTATCCCGCTCGCCGAAGAAACAGGACTGATTGTCCCAATCGGTGAATGGACGGTAAGACAGGCGTGCAGGCAGCACGAACGCTGGCGGAAACAAGGACTGCCGCCGATTCGCATTGCGGTAAACGTTTCCGTGAAAGAGCTGTACGATCATCGTTTCGCCGCCCGCATCGAAGAAATTTTAGCAGAAACGAATATGGACCCAGCATGGCTTGAGCTCGAAATTACAGAAAACATTGCCGTTTACAATGAAGCGACGATTTTAAATAACTTGCGCCGCCTCAAAGAAATCGGGGTGCGCCTTGCCATCGACGATTTCGGCACAGGATATTCTTCGCTCGCTTATTTAAAACAGCTTGCAATCGATACAGTGAAAATTGATCGTTCGTTTATCGCCGACTGTCCCCACTCCTATTACGGAAGCGTGATTACAAACACGATTATTTCGCTCGCGCATCATCTTGGCATGAATGTAGTTGCTGAAGGAGTCGAGCGGATCGAGCAGCTTTCCTATTTGCGCGAGAAAGGCTGCCAAGAAGCGCAAGGCTATTTGTTCCGCCCGCCGGTGCCCGCCGTGGAGGCGACCGATCTGCTTCGTAGCGGAGTTGCCCATACATGAACGTAATCGGGATACCCTCTTCCATCATCCTTGTGCAGAAAAATGGACAATCCTTCACTTAACTTCTGAAGTGGGGGCTCTGGAGCAACCTTGTATGTTTTCGCGATTGAATATAAAACCTCAAAAAAATAACAAATGGTTTATCTCCCACTTGCTTCATTGAAGTGGGAGTGTTCTCGGCTAAAAAGAAGGGGCGGTTGCAAAAGATCGATTCCACCATCTTTTGCGTCAGCCCCTTTTTGCATCCTTCCTTATTTAAACGCCATTGCCGCTTTGACTGCTTTTTTCCACCCCGCATACAACGCTTCTCGTTTTTCTTCTGCCATTTGCGGTTCAAAGCGGCGCTCTAATTGCCACTGGGCGGCAATTTCATTGCGGTCTTTCCAATAGCCGACGGCAAGCCCGGCCAAATAGGCGGCGCCAAGCGCCGTTGTTTCATTGATGACCGGACGCTCTACCGGCACGCCGAGCATATCGCTTTGGAATTGCATTAAGAAGTTGTTTTTCACCGCTCCGCCGTCGACGCGCAGCGTTTTCAAGGCAATGCCCGAGTCCGCTTCCATCGCCGTCAGCACGTCTTTCGTCTGGTAAGCGAGCGATTCCAATGTCGCGCGAATGAAATGTTCTTTCGTCGTACCGCGCGTTAGGCCGAATACCGCACCGCGGACATCGCTATCCCAATACGGCGTGCCAAGGCCGACGAATGCCGGCACGACGTAAACGCCGTCAGTCGAGTCTACTTTTTCCGCATATGCTTCGCTGTCTGCCGCCTGCTTAATCATGCGCAACCCATCACGCAGCCACTGAATCGCCGAACCGGCGACGAAAATGCTGCCTTCAAGCGCATATTCGACTTTTCCGTCAATTCCCCAGGCAATCGTGGTTAACAAACCGTGCTGCGATTGCACCGCTTTTTCGCCCGTATTCATCAACATAAAGCACCCGGTGCCGTACGTGTTTTTCGCCATTCCTTCGGCAAAGCACGCCTGCCCGAACAGCGCCGCTTGCTGGTCGCCGGCCGCCCCGGCAATCGGCACTTCGACACCGAAGAAATGATATGGAATCGTTTTGGCATACACTTCGGAAGATGGACGCACTTCTGGAAGCATCGACTTTGGAATGCCTAAAATCGTTAAAATTTCTTCATCCCATTGCAAGGTGTGAATGTTAAATAACAATGTACGCGACGCGTTGGAATAGTCGGTAACATGGGCGCGGCCGCCGGAAAGCTTCCAAATGAGCCACGTGTCGATCGTACCGAACAATAAATCACCTTTTTCTGCTTTCTCCCGCGCTCCTTCCACGTTGTCTAAAATCCATTTTACTTTTGTCCCGGAAAAATAAGGGTCAATTAATAAACCAGTTTTCTTGCGGAATAAGTCATCATATCCTTGTTGTTTGAGTTGTTCGCAAATGTCGGCCGTCTGCCGCGATTGCCAAACAATTGCATTATAAACTGGCAACCCTGTATGTTTATCCCATACGACGGTCGTTTCCCGCTGGTTCGTAATGCCGATCGCTGCTACTTGTTCCGGCTTCACCGATGCTTCTGACAAGACGCTGGCAATCACCGCCAAAATCGATCCCCAGATTTCATTGGCATTATGCTCGACCCAGCCCGGTTTTGGAAAATATTGTGTAAATTCCTGTTGCGCGATATGAACGATTTCTCCTTTTTGATTGAACAATATGGCGCGTGAGCTTGTTGTTCCTTGGTCTAGTGACAAAATGTATTGTTCCATTACCATTTCCTCCCCCTAATTACATTAAAGCATTTTTTGGTTTATTATAGCTACTCGATGTTTTTTCTTGACTAATGAATGCAAATGCGAGTACTACTACAATTGCAATAAGCACATACCAAAATGCTGCTGTCATTTTTCCTAGAAAGACAGCTTTGTAAAATAACCCGCCAAATGAACCGCCAAGAACCGGTCCAACAACCGGAACCCATGCGTAAGACCAATTAGATGATCCTTTTTTTGGTATCGGAAGCAAAAAGTGAGCGATGCGCGGTCCTAAATCACGCGCCGGGTTAATGGCATATCCTGTCGTTCCGCCAAGAGAAAGACCAATGGCGACAATAAGAAACCCGACGATAAACGGATTTAGCCCATCAGCAAATTTATTGGCACCAATTGCTAAAATGCCAAGTACTAATACAAACGTGCCAATCATTTCGCTTATTAAATTCGCAAAATAGCTTGGAACAGCCGGACTTGTTGCAAACACGCCAAGTTTTACGCCAGGGTCGTCTGTTTCTTTCCAATGAGGTAAATAATGAAGATATACAATGACAGCACCAATCATTGCACCAAGCATTTGCGCAACAATGTATTTTGGCACATCTGTCCATGGAAAATCACCGTTAAACGCTAATGCAAGCGTTAACGCTGGATTTAAATGAGCGCCGCTAAATTGACCAACCGCATATGCTGCTATTGCAACCCCAAGCCCCCATCCCATTGTAATAACGATCCAACCAGAGTTTTGCGCAAATGACTTTTTTAAGTTTACACCCGCGCAAACCCCGCCACCAAAAATAATTAGTAACGCAGTTCCAACAAGTTCAGCAACGAACGATGACATCTTTTCTCCCCCTTGTCTTTGTTTTTTGTAACTGCCTATCATCCCCATCTCTACGGTGGAAAACACCGGATGTTTTGAAAGCAGTTACATTTTTTTGGCAGAAGATAAGACAAAAACCCACACATCTTCCCTCTGAAAACAAGGAATATGTGTGGGTCTCCGATTTCTCCGCCACAAATTATTAACTTAATTATAAGATTAATCCATTTTGTAAGCGTTGTCAATAGATTTAGATTATTTTGGCAAAATTTGAATATAATCGAAATCAAGCGTATCGACCGCATCTTCAATATCGAGGCGGGTGATAAACCGGTAAGACAATCCAGGCTGTGAAGGCGGAAGCGAATCCGGTATCTGGTACGTAAACGGCATTTCCTTCCTTTCTCCTGCATCGATGCGAAACGCTCCTGCAACCGGAATCGTCGCAATGACAGTATCGGCTTCTTTCCCATCACGCAGCGTTTTTTGAACCAATTCTACATCCAGTTTTTCAATTTTTTGCTCCACCGTTCCGCCGCAAATATGAAGAATCCCCTCTATGCATTCTCCTGGTTGAAATATGGTTTTATTTAAAATCAAATCGACATACGCCGATCCGACCCCTATTCTTGACATCATTTTGCGCAATAACATCTGCCACACCTCTTGTCCATTGTTCTTTTTTGTTCTTCATATAATACGAAACAATGCGAAAGTTTGTTTCGTTATTTGCCCATAAAAAATAAACAGACTTGTGCTTTACACAGCATAAGTCTGTTCCTGCAAACGAACAGGCAAAACAAGCGATCATTTTGATACCGCTTACGGTGTAGATGGCGGTCTGTTGTTTGGCGACGGTTATTCGTACACATTTTCATTTTCAATAATATAATCAATACGAATAACTGGAATGTCGTTTCTTTCGACCTCAGCGACGATGAAGCCGATGCGGTCGTTGTAAATGCAAAATGTTTCTTGTCCTTTGCGAAACGCCGTCTCCCCGTAAGAAAGCACCATGTTGTAAATTTTATTGTCGGAAAAGTAGCGCCGGCTGACTCGATTTCCTAAGCGAATAATCACATCTTTCCCCGCGATTTTCCCGCGGTACATCCGATCCATCCTCCTTTTTCATCCCTTTTATTCCAATGTATGGCACGTTTCTTCCATCCATTCTTACTTTTTTACCTTTTACCAAACTATTTTGACGATGCCGCAAGAAATCCCTGCTTTTTTCTCCTTTTATAACTTTTTTC
Organism: Parageobacillus sp. NEAU-HV-2; assembly: GCF_059115485.1. Taxonomy (NCBI): domain Bacteria; kingdom Bacillati; phylum Bacillota; class Bacilli; order Caryophanales; family Anoxybacillaceae; genus Parageobacillus; species Parageobacillus sp. NEAU-HV-2. The sequence continues at coordinate 53,423 of NZ_JBXUJJ010000009.1, read as the reverse complement.
GGAAATTTCCTTTCTTTTTCTTGACGGTGCCCTTCCATTAGTGTATAGTAAAGTCATCACATAACAGAATATATTTCAGGCATCAGCATGGTTATGCACCTTAGATTGCTGTGGAGTATATTCCGTTATTTGATAAAAAATCTTTAAGTTAGCCAGATCGGCTAAAGGTATTAGGAGGAATTCAGTATTATGCAACGTGGTAAAGTAAAATGGTTTAACAATGAAAAAGGTTACGGTTTTATCGAAGTAGAAGGCGGTTCTGACGTATTCGTTCACTTCACAGCAATCCAAGGTGAAGGATTCAAAACGTTGGAAGAAGGCCAAGAAGTTTCTTTTGAAATCGTTCAAGGAAATCGTGGACCTCAAGCTGCTAACGTTGTCAAATTATAAGACGTTCGTTGACATAAACGAAAGAACGTAATCGAAACCAATGAGAACTGAAAGACCGGCGGTGCGCCGGTCTTTTTGTTTGGCACGCATACTTTTTCTTCTTTCGCGAACACTATCCGTTAGGGGGGATACTGATATTCATACCGACTATAACGATTTAGGGGGGATTCGTATTATGCAACATGGTAAAGTAAAATGGTTTGACAATGCAAAAGGTTATGGTTTTATCGAGGCAGAAGATGGTTCTGACGTATTCGTTCACTTCACAGCGATCCAAGGCGAAGGGTTCAAAACGTTAGAAGAAGGCCAAGAAGTTTCTTTTGAAATCGTTCAAGGAGATCGTGGACCTCAAGCTGCTAACGTTGTCAAATTATAAAGCGTTCGTTAACATAAGCGAAAGAACATACCATAAGAGCTGAAAGACCGGCGGTGCGCCGGTCTTTTTGTTTGGCACGCATACTTTTTCTTCTTTCGCGAACACTATCCGCTAGGAGGTGTTGGCAAATGGAACGGGATATCGATATTCATACCGGCTATAACGATGTTAAACAGGTCGAAATGTTTGTCGAAACGGCCGAAAAAATGGTCGGACAAGCGACGATGAGCTTGGACAAGGAGATGCTTGAAGGGGCAAAACAAGCGATCGAAAATGCCCACGCCCAGCTTTCCCGCGCCCGCACGCAAGCGACTGGCGTGGATGAAGAGTTTTTCAAACATTGCGAACAGAAGCTGGCAAGAGCAGAACACCAATTAAATGAGGCGCTGCGTTAAGCCGCTGCCATGAAAAAAAGGGCTTCCGATAGTGTGAAGTCCTTTTTTGTTATTTGGCGGAACGCGAAGAAGAGGCTAAAAGCATTGCCCCGTACTGCCGCATTTTCTCACCGACCGTGCATTGGTTGATGCAAAACGATTGCGCATATGTTTTTCCATATTCTTTGCGAAAGGTGCTTTTTAAAAAACAGCCTTCGCAATACATTTGCTGCAATTCCGTAATTTTGTCTAATATTTCTTTTCGCTTGTTTGGCTTTTTCTTGTTCATGGTTTGTCTATCCTTTCTCCGTAAGTTCCATCGTGCTTGTAATCACCTGCCCAGCGAGCGCTTGGCGAGCAAGCTGATCGGCTTCTTTATTTTGCTTTCGCGAAATCGGTTCATAAGTCGGCTCAATCCCCAATTCACTCATCTTTTCTTCGATGCGGTCAAGCCATGCGTTATAATCGTCTTCAAAACACGGCCAATCGCCGGACAGCTGCTTTAAAACAACGTGCGAATCCCCGCGGAAAGTGACTGGCAAATGATGGACACCAAGCTCCTCGAGCATTTGCATTAAAAACCAAAATGCGGCGTATTCCGCCTCATTGTTGGATTTTAACTCATCAAGCTGGAGATTGGCGCGCAAACGATACTGCCCATTGTTTTGCTTATAGTAAACGACGACACCGACCCCTCCTTTTGCAGTCGCATGGTCAAAGCCGCCGTCAAAATAAGCAATTACATCATGCGGTTCGCTTTCCATTTCTTTCAAAAGCTTGTTTAGCTCTTTTTTCGACCATATCACATCATGATGATCCATAAAATGTATTTCTTTCACCCGGCCGGTTTTTTCGAAATCTTCGGCTAATGCAAGCGCCTCTTCCGCGCGGATAAAGTCGGAAATCAGCACCACTTCGCGTTTTTTCGGCGTCATATATGTCCAGTGGATCCTAACGTCCAAACCATCGTCACCCTTCCATCGTCTATCCGTGTCGTATTTCCTATTTTTATTATACAATGATAGTCAAGAAAACAGGTAAAGCAATCCCTTTTCATTACCTATTATTATGCACGATTTGTTTAGATATCAACATTACGTATATTTTTCAAAAAAGTGTGTTCTTTTTCAGCGATTTATAGTATACTACCGTTCGACTATGTTTAGCGTTCGCAAAGGCGAAAATAGAACGGGGGGATGGGGTTGAAAAAACGCTGGATTGCCGATATCAGCCTGCTGGCAGTGACATTCGTCTGGGGAGCGACGTTTGTCGTCGTGCAAAATGCGATATCGTTTCTTGAACCACTTTCGTTTAATGCCGTCCGCTTCAGCTTGGCGGGAGTATTTTTACTACTATGGCTAGCAATTTTTCATCGCTCTCTTTTTCGGCATTATACGTTGCCACTCATTCGCGCCGGTATATGGATGGGGCTATGGCTGTTTAGCGGCTACGCGTTTCAGACGATCGGCCTGTTGTACACGACTTCGTCGAAAGCCGGATTCATTACCGGGCTCAGCGTCGTGCTTGTGCCGTTATTTTCATTTCTCTTTCTCAAACAAAAACCATCGCTTAACGCGGGAATTGGGGCGGTCATCGCCGCTATTGGCCTTTATTTTTTGACGATTGGCGACGGGAAAATGGTGCTGAACCGCGGCGATGTATTCGTATTTTTTTGCGCTCTTTCATTTGCGATGCACATTATTGTCACCGGAAAGTATTCGTCCCGCTATTCGACACTGTTATTAACGATGACGCAAATTTTTACGGTAGCCATCATGTGCGCCATATTTGCGTTTTTGTTTGAAGATGCCACGCAAATGTGGAATATCGCGGTGCTGCGGAAACAGGAAGTATGGAACGCCCTTCTCATTACGTCCTTGCTTGCCACTACCGCCGCCTTTTTAATTCAGACGAACTTTCAGAAATATACGACGGCCGCCCGCGTCGCCCTCATTTTTGCGATGGAGCCCGTCTTTGCCGCCATAACCGCCTACATTTGGGCGGGGGAGCGGCTTACCGCTTCCGGCGTCATCGGCTGCATCGGTATTTTGGGCGGCATGATTCTCGCTGAACTGCCGCTGGCGTGGATCGTTGGAAAATGGTGGCGGACAAAGCGGCATTTTACTTCATGAACCCCCTCCCACTTCATTCCATGAAGAGGTGGGAGTTTCTTGCCATCTCCATCGAAGAAGTTTTTGTGTAGGAGAAGGATGCTCCTTCCGTTCGATGTCTGCATCGGAATCTTTCTCGAGGCTCTTGACCAATGGAGCGGTCCAGCTCTTCTCCTGCTTTTTGCTTACACAGTCGGTAGAAGGTTCGTTTTTGTGATTCATCTCCCGCCTTCCCTTCGTTTCGAAGAGAGAGACTTCTCGGGAAAAATGTTAAATCGTTTGCTTCAAGGTTTCTTCTTGAGCGAGAAAAAGATATTTCTTTTTGCCGCATACTAAAAAATCCCAATCAGTGCGCCGTGAGCCGCTTTCCTATTCATATTTTCTTGCTAGCCGGTGATACTATGCCCATGGAGGTGAGAGAAATGGCAAAAAACGGCGGCAAAAATCGCGGAACAAAGGCGCCTGGCGTCAATCCGCAAGGCTTTGGCCAAGATGCAACATTAACCCCAGATCCGAAAAGCAAGCTAGAAGATGCGGCAAAACGGTCGAATACGAAATAAAAGCAGGCTTCCAATCACGGAAGCCTGCTCATTTTATTGTTTATTGTTTCACTTTCGCCAATTTTTCACGCAATACCATTTGTAAAATTCCGCCGTGGCGGTAATAGTCGATTTCCACTTCGCTATCAAAGCGGACGATCACTTCAAATTCTTTTTTCTCGCCCGTATCCGGATTTGTTGCTGTCACTTTGACAAGGTCGCGCGGTTTGACGCTTTCATCAATATGCACTTCGAATACTTCTTTGCCGGTTAAGCCGAGCGTTTCCGCGTTTTCCCCTGCTTTAAATTGCAGCGGCAGCACGCCCATGAGCACAAGGTTGGAGCGGTGGATGCGCTCAAAGCTTTCCGCAATGACCGTTTTAATGCCAAGCAAGAACGTTCCTTTTGCTGCCCAGTCGCGGGAGCTTCCCATTCCGTAATCTTTGCCGGCAATGACGACAAGCCCTGTGCCGTCTTGTTTATATTTCATGCATGCATCGTAAATCGACGTTACTTCACCTGTCGGCCAGTAAGTCGTATAGCCGCCTTCTGTGCCAGGAGCGATTTGGTTGCGGATGCGGATGTTTGCGAATGTGCCACGCATCATCACTTCATGGTTACCGCGGCGAGATCCGTAAGAGTTGAAATCTTTCGGCTCGACACCTTTCGAGATGAGATATTGACCAGCAGGTGTATTTTTGCCGATCGCTCCGGCTGGCGAAATATGGTCGGTTGTGACGGAGTCTCCGAATTTGCCGACGACGCGCAAACCTTTGAGTGGTTCCACTTTGCGCACGTCTGGCGACAAGCCTTCAAAGAACGGCGGATTTTGAATGTATGTCGAGTTTTCATCCCATTGATAAAGCGGCTCATCCGTCGTTTCGATCGCATTCCAGCGCGGATTGCCGTCGAACACGCGCTCATATTCTTTGCGGAACAATTCTGGATCGACCGCCTGTTTGACAACGGCTTTAACTTCTTCCATCGATGGCCAAATATCGCGGAAATATACGTCATTGCCATCTTTGTCTTTGCCGATTGGCTCGCTTAACAAGTCGATATCGACCGTGCCTGCGAGCGCATAAGCGACAACAAGCGGCGGCGATGCCAAATAGTTTCCTTTCACTAGCGGATGGATCCGGCCTTCGAAGTTGCGGTTACCGGAAAGGACGCTTGTCACGAGCAAGTCGTTTTCAGCGATCGCTTTTTCCAGCTCTGGCGCGAGCGGCCCGGAGTTGCCGATACATGTCGTACAGCCATAACCAACGATGTTAAAGCCGATTTGTTCGAGATATGGAAGCAATCCCGAATCGCGCAAATAGCCAGTTACGACTTTCGAACCTGGTGCAAGCGATGTTTTTACATATTTCGGAACTTGCAATCCTTTTTCCACTGCTTTTTTCGCTACTAAGCCAGCAGCAATGAGCACGTATGGGTTCGAGGTATTCGTACAGCTTGTAATCGCGGCAATGACAACGGCGCCTGTTTTCATTTTCACTTCTTCGCCGTTTAACGTTACCGTAATTTCTTTGTCGAGATCCGCTTCCGTCAATCCAAAGCCTTGGTTGCCTTGCGGCGCTTTTACCGCATCGCGGAACGCTTGTTTCATTTTCGAAAGCGGAATCAAGTCTTGCGGACGTTTCGGTCCGGACAAGTTCGTTTCAATTTCGGACAAGTTAATTTCGACTACATCCGTAAACACTGGCTCTGGCGCATCAGGAGTGTAGAATAAGCCGTTCGCTTTGCAGTAGGCTTCCACTACTTGAACATGATGTTCATCGCGGCCAGTTAGGCGCAAATAGTCAAGCGCTTCTGCATCGACCGGGAAGAAACCGCATGTCGCACCGTATTCTGGCGCCATGTTGGCAATCGTTGCACGGTCTGCAAGCGGCAATGTCGCTACGCCTGGACCAAAGAATTCAACAAATTTGCCGACCACACCTTTTTTGCGAAGCACTTGCGTCACTTTTAGGGCAAGGTCTGTCGCTGTCGAACCGTCTGGCAATTTTCCTGTTAAACGGACACCGATCACTTCCGGTACCGGGAAGTAAGAAGGCTGCCCAAGCATGCCGGCTTCCGCTTCAATTCCGCCGACCCCCCAGCCAAGAACGCCAAGGCCGTTGATCATCGTCGTATGGGAGTCCGTGCCGACCAGCGTATCCGGAAACGCTTCATATTCGCCGTTGTCTCCTTCTACTGTATGAACGACGTTAGCGAGATACTCTAAGTTGACTTGGTGGACAATCCCTGTTGCCGGCGGAACAGCGCGATAGTTGTTAAATGCTTTCTGTGCCCATTTTAAAAACTTATAGCGCTCGGCGTTGCGCTCAAACTCTAAGTTCATGTTGTACTCTAACGCATCGTCCGTTCCAGCGCGGTCCACTTGCACAGAGTGGTCAATGACAAGGTCGACTGGAATTTCCGGGTTGATTTCATATGGGTCGCCGCCTAAGTCCGCCATCGCTTTGCGCATCGATGCCAAGTCCACGACAGCTGGCACACCAGTGAAGTCTTGCAAAATAACGCGCGACGGCTTAAACGGAACATCGATGTCTTTCATTTCCGGCGTTCCCCATTTGGCAAGGTTTTCGACGTGCTCTTTCTTGATCACACGTCCGTCTACTTGCCGAAGCACCGATTCCAATAACACTTTGATTGAGTATGGCAAACGGGAGATGTTGCCAATCCCTGCTTCTTCAAGCGCTTGCAAACGGTAATAGTTGTATTTTTTACCGTTTACTTCAAATGAAGAGCGGGCATTAAAAACGTCTTGTTTCGCCATATGTATTACCCCCTCACATCAATACTATACTATTTTTTCGCGGCAAAGTCGAAAAAATAGCACGAATTCTCCCAATACCCGTAAATTTGGTACGTTTTTATCTTATTATAACGAAGGACATGTTGTAAATAGAATTTCGAAGGTTTCGTCATATTATCCCACTCCCTAGATGAGCATAAAGTTGTCTTTCGGTCGCAAACTAGTACCGGAGGTGAAGAGGATGGGCAAACGAAAAGCCAATCACGTCATTCCAGGCATGAACGCGGCAAGCGCGCAAGGAATGGGAGCCGGCTATAACGAAGAATTTTCGAACGAACCATTGACAGAAGCGCAGCGCCAAAACAATAAAAAAAGAAAAAAGAACCAATAACCTTGCGCTTGTTTCGTCATCCCAGACAAAAGGGAATGTCGGATGGTGACATTCCCTTTATCTTTTTTTTGCCAATTCATCCCCCCACCTCTAAGCGAAGCATAGGTGGGGAATGAATCGGCATTTTTTGTTTTTTGTAATCGTAATAGTTGAAAAACTTTCTTCCTCTGTCATAAAATATAAACAAATATATCGAACCTACGTTCTGTTAGAGGTGGGGAAAAGATGAAAAAAGCGTATTTTTCAAGAAGATTGTATAAATCCGAAATAGATATTCTTCATGTGACGGAAACATCTTATGCATTAGAGTTATTCAATCAAGCGAAACGTTTCGCCTTTCAAACGCTGGTCCGAGAAAAACGATGGGGACGAAAATTGTATCCAAGTCTGCATATCGCTGTGAAGAAAAAGTACGGACTGAACGATTATTTCACCAACAGTGCAGTCCGAGAAGCAAATGCTCTTTTCTCCTCTCTAATGGAATTAAATAAAATACACGTTCAACAGACAGAAGAAAAAATAAAAAATTTGAAGAAAAAACTGAAAACAGAACGAACCAAACTGACAAAATTACGCAAAACCAAAGAAAGTTGTATCAAAGGAAACTTACGGTTTCTGAAAAATACAAACTTTGTTTTGCATAAGAGCGGAATCATTTCTCTTGAATTAAAAAATAGATCTTTGATTTGGATGAATTCCTATTTGTTTGAACATCGTTATTTAGATGTGAAAATTAAACAGACTAAAGCAAAAATCGGTCGTTTAAAACATCGTTTAGATAGATTAGAACAAAAAAAAGCCAAATTAAAAGAACACATTCCAAGTGTTGTTTTTGGCAGTAAAAAACTATTCAAACAACAATTTACAAAAGAAGAATTTATGAAAGATCACGAATCCTGGAGAAAACTTTTTTTAGCTGCACGAAATAAAGAAATGATCATCTCCGGCCGGAAAGATGCCGGCTCTGGAAACTTTGTGTTTCACTATAATCCAATTACAAAAGAACTTCATATGAACTCGATAACAGGAAAAGTAGTTGCCTTTTCGGGAGTAATATTCCCTTACGGCCAAGAAATTGTGGATAAAACGGTGACAGATCAAATCCAATGTAAAAACAAAAAAGAATACGGAAAACCAATCTCTTGGTCCGTGGAAGATCACGGGGAATACTATATCATCAAATGTTTGGTGAATGTAGAATCGAATCCATATATTAATTTTTCTACTTCCGATGGAGTTATTGGTGTAGATTGTAACTATAATCACATTGCTTGGACGGATGTTTCGAAAGACGGAAACTTTTTGGAAAGCGGAAAACTTTCGTTTTCGATAGAAGGGAAAACTTCGGGCCAGATTACAAAAATCATCGAAGCAGAAGTCATTGCTTTAGTGGATATTGCGGTTCGAAAGAAAAAACCTATTGTTTTGGAGAAGTTAGATACCACCTTATCCAAAACAGGAGATCGATACGGCAACAAAAAAGCAAATCGAATGAAGAGTATGTTCGCGTATCGAAAAATGATACAAGCAATCAAAAGCCGTGCCGATAAAATGGGAGTTGCTGTTATAGAAGTGAATCCAGCTTTTACTTCTGTCTCTGGGAAACTGAAATATATGCGCAAATTCGGTATCTCTATCCACCAAGCAGCTGCATTTACGATTGGCCGTCGAGGATTAGGATATAAAGAAAAAGCTCCAAAGGTGCTTAAAAAGTATGTCCCGAAAGATGCTTCTCATCATTGGAAGCATTGGTCTATTTTAGATAAAAAGTTTTCTGTTCGTACACATACACTGTACCATCTTTTTAATGTGAATCAACCATATCAAGAGATAGATGTATTTCATCCATCGTTGTTAGAAGAAGAAAAACATCAATTAATAAAAGCTTTAGCGTAATAAACAATGAGATTTCATGATCGCTTAGCGCTTTAAAATAAAAGAACACATTGTACCAGTCTCTTACTCTCGTCACCGGAGCAGATGGCGGTTCTAGGAACTGGATGCATTGCAATGTGTTCTTTGGATGCCATACGAATGGAAGATGGTGTACCTTCTATGTGAGCTGCATCAGCAGACATATAGCTGGTCGTCCGGAAAGGACACTTCGGACATCTCGTATGGCTACTCCTCTCGTTGAACGGAGGGGGTTCTTGGGACCTTTGAGCAACAACAGTCAAAGGAAACAAGAATCCCCCACTTCCACCGGCTTTAGCCGGTAAGTGGGGATAGTTCAATGTATTTCATTGACTTCATCGACAATCGCCTGCAAGTCATTGCGAAACTTTTCGAGCTGCACCCGCTGTTTTTCCGAAGCGACTTCAAGAGCGTTGTTAATTTGTTCAAACGCCTCGTTTACCTCTTGCTTTAAATGGCTTAATTGATGGCCGTAATCGGCTTGGTCGCGCACTAAATGGTCATGCCATTCTTTTGCTTCCATCGTTGCCTTTTGCGCCGCTTGAAACGCTTCTTGTTTCGTTTTATGATAAGCCATAATTGCCTTCCTCCTTTGCTAGTGGCGGTCATTCATTACTTATCGTTTCAAACATGGCGCAAATTATACCGCGAATAATTAAAAGGGATGCCGGCATGCTAATAGACAAAAGGAGGGGGATGAACATGACCAATAAAAACACAGGCGCAGACATGCGTAAAAATGCGCCAAAAGGCGATAATCCGGGGCAGCCGGAGCCGCTAGACGGTTCAAAAAAAGTGAAAAACAAAAACCATACGCGGCAAAAACATAATTCCGGCCACGACATGTAATAAAAAATGATTTTTCGCTCCCGCCGCGAACCTCTTCGGTGATGCTGCATATGATAAACAACAGCAATACAGTTTAACAATGCGGAGGGAGCTTTCCATCGTGCATAAAAATGGCGATGAACAAAATGAGCTGCGGCAGTGGCTTGACTTGTTATGCAACGATCCGCTTGCTCCTCTGTTGGACGAAACGATCTTTCACGTCGAAGTGCTCGAAACAGAGGAAGACTATATTATCGAAGCAGAGCTTTGCCATTGTCAAAAAGAACATATTGTCGTACTGCGCGAAAGCCGTTCCCTTTCGATTCAAATCCAGAAAAACGGCCACGTGGAAAAGCAGCGGACAATTTTACTACCGTTTTCGCTTGCGGACAAACATATTTCCGCGCATTTTTCCGCACCTATTTTAGAAATTCGCATCAGCAAAAGCGCGCGACAAAATGATGTGCAGCCACAAGGCAATTCGATCATCGATATCAACGAGTAGGCTCTTACTAAAAGGGCTTTTTGTTTACATAAAATATTTATCGGAAAATCAACTTTGACGTGAAAAGCCCAGCTTAGGTTTCCCTTGCTGGGCAAACATCGATTTGCCTGTGCCCGTTTCGCCGAAAATAAGCATATGCATCCCTTTCGGCGGATAAAGGATCGCTGCTTTCCCTTGTTCGACGGCAATCGTTAAACTCGGTTGCTGGTAGGAAAGCTCATCTAATTTCGTGGCAAATATTTTTTCCGCTCCCTGTTTGGCAATGGTAAACCTCACTGGTCTTCCCGGCAGTTTTTTCGCCTTTCCTTGCCGCCACAGTTTATTTAAATCGCTGCTGACATTGGCGCGGTCAAGATGCAATGCATCCGCCAATTCCTTCGCGCTGACCCACCGATTTTCCCCTACTGTCCATTCTTTTAGTTTTTCATAGATTAGGTCGATCCGTTTCATGGCATGCTCCCCCCTATAACTATGTTACGAGACAGAAGGGGGAAAATACTTGTTATTACAAAAACAGCCGTACATATAACAACGTTTCGACTACTGGCTGCTTTCATGCAAAAAAAGAGGATATCCCCTCTTTTCGTGGGGGATATCCTCTTTTATTTTGCGAACACATGATGTCCGATACGGATCGTGACTGGTCTTGACAGCATCCATTTATCTTTTGTGATTTTTGGATTATAAAAGTAGAGCGAACCGCGGCGGTCGTTCGGAAACAGCGATAGCGCCTTATCGACCGCTTCGTAATCCTGCTTTGTCGGCTGAATGTGGGTAAGCTTTCCTGTTTTTACTGGTACAAACGCGTAGCCTGATTTTGTTTTTTGATAAATGACACCTTTGACCGTATTTGGAAAGTCAGGATGTTTGACGCGGTTGAAAATGACGAGCGCGACTTCCACTTTTCCGGCAAACGGCTCGCTAAAGCCGGTTTCCGCTTGGACAAGCTGTGCCAACAGTTTTCGCTCTTCAGCGCTAATCGAAATCGTCCGCTTTTGGGAAGAAGAGCTCGCTATCGGCTTTGCGCCGGAAGCTGCAGCAAGGCGCGGCACTTTAATTTTCTCGCCCGCATAAAGAACATCGCTTTTGCGGCCGTTTAATGATTTTAACGCCGAAATAGTAGTTTTATATGTTTTGGCAATCTTGGAAAACGTATCGCCTTTCTTTACTTGATAGTATGTATATGCGGTTGCCGCTTCTGTTGAATGCGAAGTCAAACCGAAGGCCATACAGCAAACTACTGCGAGTGTTGCAACAGTTTTCTTCATTATTGTTTCCTCCTCATAGTTGCTTTTTGGCTTGGCGTCTGCGTTTAATAGAGTAGCATGTTTGTCCACATCGGTCACTGTATATCATTTCCATATTACGGTTGTAATGGCTGCGCATCCATTGATACATAAAGGATCACGGCGCTTCTTTACATTTGCATTACATTTTTGTAACAGAGCGATAAAAACATGCTTATCTTGCAAAAATCCGCTTTTTTCGCAATAATGGTTGATAGATTGGAATTCGTTGAGGTGGAAAGGATGTTAACAGGCTGGTTTCTTTGGTTTATTTTGTTTTGGAGCGTATTTTTGTTTGTCACGATGTCGATCGGCGGCTTTTTTATGTTTCGCAAATTTTTAAAACGGCTGCCAAAAGAAGACGGAAAATCGGAATTGGACTGGCAGGAATATTATATTGAACAGACGCGGCATTTATGGGGAGAAGAAGAAAAGGCGCTTTTAGAGGAGCTCGTCAAGCCGGTTCCTGAATTGTTTCGCGATGTCGCCCGACAAAAAATTGCCGGAAAAATCGGGGAACTGGCAATAGCGGAAAACGCCTCCCGAATCACAAGAGATTTGATTATTCGCGGTTATATTATCGCCACCCCAAAACGCGACCATAAATTTTTGATCCGTACATTAAAAGAAAAACAAATTAATATTGCTCCTTATGAAGATCTGTTGCAAAGCAAATAGTCGATACAGCTTTTGTCCTGTCCGTGACGGCTGGCTGAACAACAAAAAAGCGGGGACTACTTCCCGCTTTTTTGTTATGCATTATCGTTAAGTTAAAATCGGCGGTTGATATTTCAGGCGCCGCTCTAGTTTTTTGTAGGAAATATACATGGCGATGCGCCACGGTAAAATCATCGAAAAAGCAAGCAGATAAAACATTCCGCTTAACTGGCGGTAATCGATCGTTCGGCCTAAATAGGATTTCAATGCAAGGCGAATGAGGATCAAGCCGACTAAAATAAGCGCAAATGCTTTCGAACGTTTCAAATAAATTTCGCCATCTCTAATTTCAAATTTCGACGTTTTAATAAGAAAAATGGAAAAAAACGCTCCAAGCACAATCGCCTCGATCAGCTCGCCTTTCGTCACGCGGAATACAGGATCCAAAAACATAAGCGCGCCGGTGCTCATAAATATCGGCGGCAAAATAATTTTTTTCGCGTTTGCCGGTTTTTGCGATGCTTTCATGCGCACGAAGAATATGAAAAACGCCATGAATACCGCAATGAGTGATGTTATGATAGCCAAACGCATCATCCTCTTCTTTTAAGTTTGTGATAATGGTATTATAACAAAAATCCACAAATCGTGCATATTTATATTGCTAATTGTTATAACAGACGGCTGACCGCTTCAAGCACGCGGCTTTCTTCAAACGGCTTTACAATAAAGTCAGCCGCGCCGGCCTCAATCGCCTCGACGACCATGCGCTGCTGTCCCATAGCCGAACAGATAATGATTTTCGCGTTTCGATCCACTTGTTTGATGGCGCGCACCGCCTCAATTCCATTCATCACCGGCATCGTAATATCAAGGATGACAATATCTGGATTTAAACGCCGATATAACTCCACTGCCTCTTTTCCGTTTTCTGCTTCGCCGATGATAGTATGATTCGCTTTTTGCAAAATTTTCGTCAACGTTACTCTCATAAATTTCGCATCATCGACAATGAGAATAGTAGCCATAATATTCACGATTCCCCCTTAACAAACAAGTTTAGAAACCTCTAAATCCTCCAAAAATGCTTGTCGTGTACGCAATAATTTTCGTCATCCAATCGAAAAAGAGAACAACCCCCATCGCAATCATAACATATCCGCCGACTTTCACCATTTTTTCGCTATGGTTGCGAATCCATTGCATCTTTCCGATAAAGAAAGAAAGAATAAAAAACGGCACGGCAAAGCCTAGCGAATAAGCGAGCATATACAGCATTCCCGATCCAGGATTCGTCGCCGCCAGCGCGATGACCGACACTAAGATCGGGCCGGTGCACGGTGTCCATCCCGCCGCAAACGCCATGCCAATGATGATCGAACCGATGAATCCGGAAGGGCGTTCTTGAAAAGACAGACGGCGGTCTTTCATTAAAAAGGATGGTTTCCATATTCCGACAATCACAAGACCGAAAATCACGATAAGAATGGCGCCGATTTGCCGGATGAAATCTTGATATTCGCTAAACCACTGACCGACAAGCGAGGTGCCAAATCCGATCGAAATAAAAATGAGCGAAAAACCAAGGAGGAAAAACAGTGTATGTAATAAACTGCGCCGCTGCATCATCGCTTTCTCCGTTTTCAGCTCACTTACCGATACGCCGGTAATATAGGATAAAAACGCCGGATACAAAGGCAGACAGCACGGAGAAATAAAGGATAAAAAGCCGGCGCCAAACGCCAAAAATACATTGACATCCGTCATGATTCATTCAACCCCTACCCATTTTTTATTTTTATTGTAGCAAAAATAGACTTATTAGTAACGTATTTGACTAGCATCATGTATATATTTTCTATTTTCCCTTTTTGCATTAACTGGTAAAATAGTATACAATACAATCACCCACTATAAATTTTGGATCATGAAAGGAACTGTTTTTCCGTGATTAAAGACGAAATTTTAACATTAATTGAGCAAAAACGGACGGAGCTTGTGGAAATTGTCGCGAAAAATGGATTGAACTCGGCCGCCGCCATTCAAATAAGCAAAGAATTAGATTCGCTTCTGAACGCTTATAACCGGCAGAAGCGTAAGCAAAAAAGCGCTCCCCGACCATAGCGGGAACAGCGCTTTTCCTTTTTATACGTACTCTTCTGCATCTACTAAGCCATTTTGCAATAAATACATTTTATAGTACAGTCCTTTTTGCGCCAGCAGCTCTTGGTGCGTCCCCCGTTCGACAATTTCGCCGCGATGGAGCACGAGAATTTGATCGGCGTCTTGGATCGTCGAAAGCCGGTGGGCGATCGCAATCGTCGTCCGGCCTTTCCGCATTTTTGCGAGCGCCTCTTGAATCGCTCCTTCCGTTTCTGTATCAATATTGGCCGTCGCTTCGTCGAGCACCAATATTTTCGGGTTTGCCGCGATCGTGCGCGCAAAAGAGATTAGCTGCCGCTGGCCGCTTGAGAAAGTAGTCCCTCTTTCCACTACTTGATGGTCGTATTTGTCCGGCAGCTTTTCAATAAACACATCCGCCTGCACATAGCGGGCGGCTTTAATGATTTGCTCATCGGTTAATGAATGGTTGTACATACGGATGTTGTCTTTAATCGTTCCGTAAAAAAGAAACGGATCTTGCAGCACAAGGCCGATATGTTTACGCAGCTCCTCGCGCGAATAATCACGAATCGATATGCCGTCAATGAGAATATCGCCGCGGTCAAACTCGTAAAAACGCATTAACAAATTAATAATCGAACTTTTTCCGCTCCCGGTATGCCCGACAAGGGCGACCGTTTCTCCCGGCTTGACGACAAAGGAAATATGTTTCAGCACATCACGCTTTCCGTCGTAGGAAAAACTGACATCGCGAAACTCAATTTCTCCTTCTTGAATGACAGCCTTGGATGTTTCCGCATTTGGCGGCGCCAATTCTTTATGATCCAAAAGGGCAAAGACGCGAGCGCCGGAAACAATCGCTTGCTGGTACAGCGATAGACGCATCATCATTTGCGTCACCGGTTCGAAAAAGCGCTCCAAATAGTTGACAAATGCGTACAGCACCCCGATTTCCACCGGGCTTTCTTGGGCGGAAATGCCGAAAAAGCTTAACACAATGATAATCGATACAATATAGACGAAATCGATCGCCGGACGCAATAATAGCCCGTCGATTTTAATGTTTTTCATACCCGCCGCATAATGTTTGTCGTTAATGTGCGCAAACTCGTTATATAGCCGCTTTTGCTGGCGGAACGCTTGAATGATCGCCATTCCTTGCAGCGACTCGTTTAATTTGGCGTTCAACTCGCTGAGGCGCTCGCGCATGTCTTTATAAAAAATCGAACTATAATGGCGATACAATTTCATAATCCCAACAATGACCGGCAAAATAAACAAACAATAAAGAGCAAGGCGCACGTTTAAGGAAAACATGGCGATAAATACGCCGATGACAAATACGCCGTTTTGAATAAAAGCCGCAAGGACGCTGATGAACATGTCTTTGATCGCTTCCGTGTCATTTGTCACGCGCGAGACAATGCTTCCGCCCGGCGTGCGGTCAAAATAGCTCATGCCAAGCTGATGCACTTTTGTAAACACATCCATCCGCAGCGCTTGAATCACTTCGAGCGCCAGCTCTTGAAACTTAACGAGCTGAAAGTAAGAAATCACCGTTTTCAAGAGCAGCACGGCGATATAGACCGCCGCCAGCCAAAACAATGGAGTAAAATCCAAACGCCGCGGCGTTAAATAGTCGTCGATAAATATTTTGACTAAATACGGCCCGACAAGCTCCCCCGCGGTCGCAAGCACCAACAGGGCAAAGGCGAGCGCCGTATCTTTCTTATACCGGCGCATATAAGCAAGCAGCCTCCATAACACTTGCCGTTGTTCTTTTGGTGTTAATAGTTTATCGTTCATGTTTCTCCTCCCTGTTCGACTAACGATTCGAGCTGCTGCCGCTCGTACATGTCGCGATACCATCCGCGTTCTTGCATCAATTGTTCATGCGTCCCCATTTGCACAATCCGCCCCTCATCGAGCACAACAATTAAGTCGGCGTGCTGAATTGCGCTCAAGCGGTGGGCGGTAATGATCGTCGTTTTTCCGGCGCGGTTTTCTTTTAAAGCGGATAAAATCTGTTCCTCCGTCTTCGCGTCCACCGCCGATAGCGAATCGTCCAAAATAAGCACTTCCGGGCTCATTAAAAGCGCACGGGCGATCGAGATCCGCTGTTTTTGGCCGCCTGAGAGGGAAACCCCTCTTTCGCCGACAATCGTGTCGTAGCCGTCGGCAAACTGCATAATATCGTCATGGATATTAGCCAGCTTCGCCGCTCTCACTACTTCTTCTTCACTCGCTTCCGGCTTGGCAAACGCAATATTTTCCCTTACTGTTGCCGAAAACAGAAAATGGTCTTGCGGCACGTAGCCGATCGCCGCACGCAGCGCATCCAGTGTATATTCACTAATTTCGTGGTCGCCAAAATGGATTTCTCCTTCATATTGGTCAAATTCGCGCAGCAACAGCTTCAGCAGCGTCGTTTTCCCCGCCCCTGTTTTTCCGACAATGCCAAGCGTCTGGCCACGAAGCAGACAAAAGCGGATATTTTCCAAGGAAGGACGGGATTCATTCGGATACGTAAATTGCCGAATGTTATAAACGATATCGCCGGTCGGAGGCACAGTAATCGCGTTTTGGGCTTCTTGAATTTCTTCTTTCTCGGCAAGGAGCGCGCGGACGCGGTCATAGGAGGCCCGCCCGCGCTCGACAATATTAAATAGCCAGCCAAACGCCAGCATCGGCCATATGAGCAAACCGAGATATGTCGTAAACGACACAAGTTTCCCGATCGTTAATTCACCGGCAATGACCATTTTAGCGCCGAACGTAACGGCTAAGAAAAACGAAATGCCAACGATCAATGAAATCGTCGGGTCAAACAAAGCGTCGATTTTTGCGACCGCCACGTTTTTCGCGACCACCTCTTCCGACTGCTTGCGAAACGATTCGATGTCCTCTTGTTCATAGCCAAACGATTTAATGACACGAATGCCGCTGATGCTCTCTTGCACTTTATCGTTTAAAGAGGAAAACGCTTCTTGCGCCTTTAAAAAGCGCTTATGCAAAATCGTTCCGTAACGGCTTGTCGCAATCGCCATGATCGGCATTGGCAGCAAACTGATGATCGTTAATTTCCAGCTAATGGTCAGCGCCATCGTCGCCAGCACGAAGCTGCCGAGCGTCAAGGAATCGACAAGCGTCAAAATTCCGCTTCCCGCCGTCTGCTGGATCGCCTGCAAATCATTGGTCGCGTGCGCCATTAAATCGCCGATCCGTTTCCGCTGATAAAAAGACGGCGACATTTTCGTAAAGTGGGCGTACAGCTCGTTGCGAAGCTGGCGCGCCAGTTTCACCGCAGAACCAAAAATCAAAATCCGCCACCAATAACGCAATATATACAACGCAACCGCTACGGCCAGCAAAACGGCCACCCAGCGAACGAGCACCGCATTTGTTATCGTTCCATCTTTAATATGGTCAATCACAATTCCGATGACTTTCGGTGGAATCGTTTCTAAAAACGCGACAACAATAAGAGCGAAAATCCCGGTAAGATAAGCTTTTTTCTCCTGGCGGAAAAACCAGAATAAGTCGCGGAATACTGTCATCGAACCTCTCCCATCCTTCCTATCAAAGTCGTTATATTATTGTAACAAAAATAGAAAAATTTTGAAAGATTGTTTTTCCAAAATAAAAAGACACTCCGAATCGAGTGCCTGTCTAATTATTTAAGATGATTGTTCATCATTTTCATCATCTGGTTGATTTTCTTCTGGGATGGCGTCATCCCCATTTGCATCATCATCATGCGGATCATTTGCTCATTAATTGGTGGATTTTTCTTTAAATAGTTCATCATCGTTTTGCGGGCAATGAAAAATCCTAGCGCTGTCCCGGCAATAAGCGCTAGAATGCCAACGAGAATCGTTGTCCACATACGGCTATTTCCTCCTTCATGTTGTCTATCTAACAGTGTACTAAACCATGTGGTATTATACAATATTTCCTGACAAAAATCTTTTATTTACGCAAATTTTCTTCCATCCGTTAATGGATTCAGCCAACCGTAGTCGTCAAAATCGGCGTCGACCGCTAAAAATGAAGGAGATATTTGCGCAAGTGCGTGGCAAATGTCGTCAGCGATTGATGGGCTGTCGGTGACGAGAAGCAGGCGGCGCTTTTGTACGATAAGCAGGGCTTCATCTCCGATTTCATTTTGCAATATAAACATATTGCGCTCTAAATTTTTGCCGACGCTGCCGGTAAAATATTGTTTCAATCCTAATTCCAATCGGGAAAACGATAACCGTTCGGTAATAAATTCGACTTGTTTTCGGCAAATGCTTTTTAGCGGCGCTTTCGCGACTTGATGCTCACGCAATAGTTCGACAATCTTCTCCGTACGGTCGCGGTAATAACTTGCCACTTCTTCATTTAGCAAATAAATCCAATAGCGTACCATTTCCCATCCCCCGTTCCTGCTTATTCGTTTATTTCTATTATAAGAAAACGAAAGGGAAAAATATGTCTATTAATGAAAAATTTTTTCACTAACATTGTCGATTTTTTGCATAACAAAAGCTGTCTCCACCCAAAAGGCGAAGACAGCTTTTTCTTGTTATTTCCCAAGCAATGCTTTGACCCGTTTTACGACGTTCCCGACCGTAAATCCGTACTCTTCCATAATTTTCTCCCCTGGTGCCGAAGCGCCGAAGCGGTCAATCGCTAAAATATCGCCTTCTTCACCGACATAGCGCTCCCAGCCGAGCGAAGCAGCCATTTCAATCGCCAACCGTTTTTTCACAGCGCGCGGCAGCACTTGTTCTTTATAGTCGGCAGATTGCTTTTCAAAGCGATCCCACGAAGGCATGCTGATGACAGAAACGTGAATGCCTTCTTCGGCTAGCGCTTCTTGCGCTTTGACGGCAAGGCTTACTTCCGATCCGGATGCGAGCAGCAGCGCTTCCGGCCGGCCGTTTTTCGCCTCCGCTACCACATATGCACCTTTTTTCACTCCTTCATACGCCCGCTCTGCCGTATTCGGTAGCGTCGGAACGTCTTGCCGCGTCAACACCAGCGCGGTAGGATGATCGGTTGCTTCTAACGCTAGCCGCCATGCTGCCGCCGTTTCATTCGCATCAGCCGGACGAATGACCGATAAATTCGGCATAGCTCTTAGCGATGGAAGATGCTCGATCGGCTCGTGCGTCGGACCGTCTTCGCCGACGGCAATGCTGTCATGCGTCAGTACGTACGTAACCGGCAAGCCCATTAAGGCAGCGAGACGGATGGCAGGACGCAAGTAATCGGAGAACACAAAGAACGTACCACCGAATACTTTCAAACCGCCGTGCAGCGCCATTCCGTTTAAAGCTGCGCCCATCGCAAACTCGCGCACGCCAAACCAAATGTTGCGACCGTCATAGCTTTCCGGCAAAAAGTTGCCCGCGCCTTTCATTAATGTTTTGTTGGAGCTGGCCAGATCCGCCGAACCGCCAAATAATTGCGGAACCACTTTTGCAGCCGCGTTGATCACTTCCCCGGAAGCGGCGCGCGTTGCCAAGCTTTTCCCTTCTTCATACACCGGAAGCGATTTTTCCCATCCTTCTGGAAGTTCGCCATTGATCGCTAATCTCAATTGGTTCGCTAAATCCGGATATGCTTTCTCATACGCGGCAAACAGCTCGTTCCATTCCGCTTCTTTTTTCTCGCCTGCTTCCTTGACCACTTCGCGGAAATGGTCGTATACTTCTTGCGGCACATAAAAATCTTTGGCAAAAGTCCATTGATATGCTTCTTTTGTCAACTTTGCCTCTTCGGCTCCAAGCGGTGCGCCGTGCACATTGGAAGTTCCTGCTTTATTTGGCGCGCCGTAACCGATCGTCGTTTTCACTTCAATCAGCGTCGGACGGGTCGTATCTGCTTTCGCTTCTTCAAGTGCTTTTGCAATTTCTTCGATATTATTACCGTCTTCGACACGCAAATATTGCCAACCGTATGCTTTAAAGCGTTGTTCTACGCTTTCAGAGAAGGAAAGGTTTAATTCACCGTCAAGCGAAATATCGTTCGAATCGTAAAGAACAATCAAGCGGCCAAGTTTTAAATGTCCCGCTAACGACGCCGCTTCAGAAGCGACACCTTCCATTAGATCGCCGTCGCCGCAAATTGCATATGTGTAGTGGTTCACAATTTCAAATCCTTCGCGGTTATATGTAGCTGCCAAATGACGTTCTGCCATCGCCATGCCAACGGCCATCGCAATCCCTTGGCCAAGCGGACCAGTCGTTGCTTCCACTCCCGGCGTATGTCCGTATTCCGGATGTCCTGGCGTTTTGCTGCCCCATTGGCGAAATTGTTGAATATCTTCCATAGAAACATCGTAACCGCTTAAATGAAGCAAGCTGTATAGCAGCATCGAACCGTGTCCCGCCGATAAAACAAAGCGGTCGCGGTTAAACCATTTCGGGTTGCTCGGATTATGGTTCATAAATTTCGTCCATAGCGTATACGCCATCGGGGCGGCGCCCATCGGCATTCCCGGATGCCCGGATTTCGCCTTTTCGATCGCGTCGATGGACAAAGTACGGATCGTCGTAATCGCTAGTTCCTCGATCGTATGCGGCATATCTTTCCATCCTTTCATCAACATAGTGTCAATTCTATCATATAGAAAATTGCTCAAGATGTACAATATTATATTGGCCTATAAAACAGAAAAAGAAAGCATCTTTTTACGGCATGCTTTCTTTTTCCAGCAATATTAATTCATCCGCTTTTTTTGGCTTTCCTTTAATTTTTTTGGCGTGACATCATTGCCGTTGGGATCGATGACCGTTACAGAATGTAACATATCCTCCATCGCTTTACGAAACACTTGGATGTATTCGCGGCGAAGCTGCTGCTGTTCCAGCGCTTCATCCGCCGTCAAACCGGCCGTTTTTGCCTTTTTCGCCAATTCATTAATTCGTGCCATTTTTTGTTTCGATAACATGACTGCCTCCACCTATTTTTCCTATTGTTGTTATGATCCCATCTTATAGGACAAAACGAAAAATTGCAAAGGTCCTGCTTTTTCATCCCGCACGCCTGCACTATACGGCAAAATTAGAAAAATGATAGCCACAGCTGCGCCCAGCAACAAAGCAGCTATCTTTCATGTCGCGAAGCATGCGCATCGACATATTCCCGATAGCGGCGGTGAACGGTCGCTTTCGAAACATCGTAGCCAAACCCGCGCAATGTCGCAGCAATTTCCGCAAACGTTAAACCGTTATGGCGTAAGCGGACGATTTCTTCGACCGGGAGCTCTATTCGTTCCCGGCCGGCGTTTTCCCCCATATGTTTTAAATTTCGTTCGGGACGGTAGCCTTGCTCCACCGCCCGCTTCATCCCGCGCTTAATTTTTAAATTATGTATTTTCCGTTGATATTCTTCGACAATGCTAATAATGCTCAGCACCATTTCATCCGCTTCCGACAGCTGCATTTCACCGTTATGGGCGATGGTATATATTTTTGCTCCTTCTTTTTGGATGCAATGAAGCAGGGCAATTCGCGCATGGCCACGCCCCAGCCTAGTTTCATCTTGAACTAAAAGCGCGTCAATCTCTTGTTCTTTTAATGCCGAAAGCAGCTCAAACACGCCGTCTCTGTCCACTTCATAACCGCTCGCCTGCTCCATAATCACTTTCACTACTTCAAAGCCGTGCTTCTTCGCAAGCTGCTCAAGCTCTTCCTTCTGCCGTTCGAGCGACGTTTCCTGCTCTTCTTTTTCGGTGCTGACACGGCAATATATAATCGCTTTCATGCGATACCATCCTCTTTCATGTTATTGGTTGACAGCCAGCTGTCTATCTTCCTTTGATTTTAACACAGGAATGACAATTTTTTCACCGGCAACAATTCGCTGGCCGGATAGGTGGTTAACGTCGACGACCCAGTTGATGAATTCCTCCGTGGAAAGCCGATGCTGATCTTCATATTCTTTCGCTAGCTTCCAAAGCGTATCTCCGGAAACAACGGTGATTTCCATATATTGATCTTTTTTCACCGGTTTGTTTGCGTAAAACAACGCCCCGATCACCATAAACAGCAACGAAGAAAAGATGAGATAATGCACCATCATTCGTTTCATATTCCCCACCTCTTAAGAATGTTTGTTCGGTTTTGTCCTCATTATAATAAAGAACATTTGTTTGTGTCAATACAAATTTCGAACTTATGTTTGTTTTTTTTGCGACTGCATGCTATAATGTAGACAAATGGTATGGTAAGAGGTGTATAGGATGACAAAACTATCAAAGCGGCAGCAGCAAATTTTAGATTTCATTAAAAAAGAGGTAAAAACAAAAGGATATCCTCCTTCAGTCCGGGAAATTGGCGAAGCGGTCGGACTTGCTTCAAGCTCTACCGTGCATGGGCATCTAGCGCGGCTCGAAAGCAAAGGATACATTCGCCGCGACCCAACCAAACCGCGTGCGATTGAAATTTTGGATGCCGATTTTACCGCGTCGCAGGAAAAAGAAGATGTCGTCTCCGTGCCGATGATCGGGAAAGTGACGGCCGGACAGCCAATTACCGCGATTGAAAACATCGAAGATTATTTTCCGCTGCCAAAACGGCTCGTTTCCGAAGAAGATCAAGTTTTTATGCTGGAAGTGATGGGCGACAGCATGATTGAGGCAGGGATTTTGGATGGCGATTACGTGATTGTGCGTCAGCAGTCTTCCGCTGATAATGGGGATATCGTCGTGGCGATGACCGAGGACAATGAGGCCACTGTCAAGCGCTTTTTTAAAGAAAAAGACCATATTCGCCTGCAGCCGGAAAATTCGAATTTAGAGCCGATTATCGTCCGCAATTGCACCATTCTCGGCAAAGTGATCGGCGTCTATCGCATTATCCATTAAAATAGAAAATGAAGCAAGATCGGGAGCTCTTCTTGATCGCATGATAAAAAGGCTGTCTCGTTCGCATGAGACAGCCTTTTTGTTTTTAATAGAGTTCCATATATTGATCGCGTTCCCACTGATGGACCGTGGTGCGGAACATATCCCATTCAATTTCTTTCGCTTCGACGAAATGTTCGAATAAATGTTTTCCGAGCGCTTGTACAATGACTTCATCCGCCTTTAAGTTTTCGAGCGCTTCCGCCAATGTCGCTGGCAAGTCGACAATTCCTTCCTCTAAGCGCTCTTCTTTCGTCATGACATAAATGTTGCGGTCAACCGGAGCCGGTGGAGTCAGCTTGTTTTTGATTCCATCTAATCCCGCCGCTAATAATACAGCCATCGCCAAATACGGATTGGCTGATGGGTCGACGCTGCGCACCTCAATGCGCGTGCTCATGCCGCGGGAAGCTGGGATGCGGATGAGCGGGCTGCGGTTGCGGGCGGACCAGGCTACATAACATGGCGCTTCATAGCCGGGAACGAGACGTTTGTAGGAGTTGACAGTCGGATTCGTTACCGCCGTAAAGTTTGGTGCGTGTTTCAGCACGCCGGCAATAAATTGCAACGCCGTTTCGCTTAATTGCAAATCTGCATTTGGATCAAAAAACGCATTTTCATTATTTCTAAACAATGATAAATTGCAATGCATTCCAGACCCGTTAATGCCGAAGATCGGTTTTGGCATAAATGTGGCGTGAAGGCCATGCTTGCGGGCGATCGTTTTGACGACGAGCTTAAATGTTTGGATGTCGTCGCACGCTTTCACCGCATCTGCGTATTTAAAATCAATTTCATGCTGGCCAGGCGCCACTTCATGATGGGAAGCTTCAATTTCAAATCCCATTTCCTCAAGCTCAAGCACGATATCGCGACGGCAGTTTTCCCCTAAGTCTGTCGGCGCCAAGTCGAAATAGCCACCTTGGTCATTTAATTCCAATGTAGGGTGTCCTTTTTCATCTAATTTAAATAGGAAAAACTCCGGTTCCGCGCCCAAGTTGAACGAAGTAAAGCCGAGCGCTTCCATTTCTTTTAAAATCCGCTTCAAGTTATAGCGCGGACAACCTTCAAACGGCGTGCCGTCCGGATTATAAATGTCGCAAATAAAGCGGGCTACTTTTCCTTTTTCCGCTGTCCATGGGAAAATAACAAACGTATCTAAATCAGGGTATAAATACATATCGGATTCTTCGATGCGGACAAATCCTTCAATCGACGAACCGTCAAACATCATTTTGTTGTCTAATGCTTTCTCTAGCTGGCTGATTGGAATTTCGACGTTTTTAATCGTGCCAAGAATATCGGTAAATTGCAGACGGATATACTTGACGTTTTCTTCTTTGACGATGCGCATGATGTCTTCTCTTGTGTACTTTGCCATTTTGAAACTCCTCCCCGGCTCCCAAGTTTTATTGAACGATCATTAATGAAAGAAGCGAGCGAGATCCCCTTGGCGAAGTGATGCACGTTGGAAACGCCCCGCCTGCAGCAACTCCGTTCGCAAAATTTCACGCAGCTCCTCGTCAGATAGCTTTTGTTTCACGACTTTTTCCACTTTTTCTGGCTGCTCTTTGCGATCGGCCTGCCGCGCCGCAAAAATTTGCTTAATGCCGGCCAAGTTGACTCCTTGATCAATCAAATCTTTGATTTCGAGAAGGCGATCGATATCATTGAGGGAAAACAAGCGGCGGTTTCCCTCAGTCCGTGCTGGAGAAACAAGGCCATGCTCTTCATAATAACGGATTTGGCGGGCGGACAATTCGGTCAATTGCATCACAATCCCAATCGGAAACAATGGCATGGAACGACGGATGTTGCTATTCATGCCAATTCCTCCTCGCTTATGATAGTTTTATTTTATAACGCGTCAGAAAATGTGTCAATAAAATGTTAGATTTTCTTACAAACGTATTAATTGTTTTTCGATTAATTGGTCAATCGCCGAACAAATCGCGATTTTTACATGGGAATACGTTAATCCTCCTTGTACGTAAGCCACATACGGCGGGCGGATCGGTCCGTCCGCCGTTAATTCAATGCTCGCTCCTTGGACAAAGGTTCCTGCCGCCATAATCACATCATCCTCGTAGCCGGGCATATAGCTCGGGTACGGGGTGAAGTGAGCATTGACCGGAGAGGAAAATTGAATCGCCTGGCAAAAAGCGATCATTTGCTCTGGATCGTCAAATTGAACAGATTGCACTAAATCGGTGCGCTTGGCATCCCAGGAAGGGTCAGTGTTTAGACCGATCCGCTCTAACATCGCAGCGGTGAAAACCGCCCCTTTTAGCGCCTGGCCGACGATATGCGGCGCTAGGAAAAAGCCTTGATACATTTCATGCAGACTATATAGCGCCGGGCCCGCCTCCGCACCGATCCCCGGAGAAGTCATGCGGTACGAACATGCCTCTACATATTGTTTTTTTCCGACAATATATCCACCCGTTTTCGCAAGCCCCCCACCGGGATTTTTAATGAGAGAGCCGGCGATTAAATCGGCGCCAACATGGCACGGTTCTTTTTCCTCGACAAATTCTCCGTAGCAATTGTCAACAAAAACGACGACATCGGGCTTCACCGTTTTGACAAAAGCAATCATTTCGCGAATTTCTTCAATCGTAAAGGATGGTCTTGTCGCATAGCCTCTGGAGCGCTGGATGCCGATCATTTTCGTCCGCTCATGGATGGCCGCTTTGACGGCAGCGAAATCCACCTTCCCTTCCGGGGTGAGCGGCACGCTTTGGTAACCGATCTGAAATTCTTTTAGCGAACCGCTGCCGCTGCCGCGGATGCCGACGATTTCTTCCAGCGTATCATATGGATTTCCAGTAATGTACAATAACTCATCTCCCGGCCGCAAAATGCCAAATAACGCGATCGCAATGGCATGCGTTCCAGAAATAATTTGCGGGCGGACAATGCCTGCTTCGCCGCCGAATACATCGGCATAAATTTTTCCCAATGTGTCGCGGCCGATGTCATCATAACCATATCCGGTAGACGGAATAAAATGGCTGTCGCTTACTTGATGACGGCGAAAGCTGTCTAGCACGCGATATTGATTCACATCAATGCGTTCGTCAATTTTTTGATGAATCGGAGCAATTTGCGCTTCCACTTCTTTTACTAGTGCAGCAATTTTTTCTCCGTGTCGTAGCTGTGTAAACATACCATGACCCTTTCTATTTTTGAAATTGACGCAACTGTCCGTATAACGGATGTTTCGGCATGACATACCCTTCGCATTCATACATGCCGCTTTCTTCATTATAGTGCAATTCGTGCAAAATCGTTTCTGATTTTAACTGGGCCAGCAATTTTCCTTCATCATCCGGGATCGATACATAGTAGCCGACCATCTGTTTCTTGACCATCTCTTCGATAAACTGCCGCAGGCGTCGAATATCATCGGCGCAAAACGCGCTCACCATCATCGCCTCTGTTTTCGTGCTTGGCACAAAATGAGGATGACGAATATCCCGCTTATTATAAATAGTCACGATAGGAATAGAAGCCACACCGAGCTCATCGAGCAGGTCGTAAACCGTCTGTTCATGATGATAATAATCCGGGTTGGAGGAATCGACGATATGCAAAATTAAATCCGCTTCTTTTACCTCTTCGAGCGTCGAACGAAACGCCGCGACTAACGTCGTCGGCAAATCTTGAATAAAACCGACCGTATCGGTTAAGAGCACCGTATAGCCGCTCGGAAGAATGAGCCTGCGTGTCAGCGGATCAAGGGTGGCAAACAATAAATTTTCTTCGAACGAATCGGCAGCGGTCAAGCGGTTAAACAACGTTGATTTTCCGGCGTTCGTATAACCGACAAGGGAAATTTGAAAAGCGCGATTTTTTTTGCGGCGCTCCCGATAGCGTTCGCGATGTTCGGCTACCAGTTTCAATTGTGTTTTAATCTCATCGATGCGCCGATAAATATGGCGGCGATCCGTTTCTAACTTCGTTTCCCCCGGACCCCTCGTGCCGATTCCGCCGCCAAGGCGGGACAACGCTGTCCCTTGCCCGCTTAAACGCGGCAATAAATATTGCAATTGCGCCAGCTCCACTTGCAGTTTTCCTTCTTTCGACCGGGCGCGCTGGGCAAATATATCCAAAATGAGCTGGGTCCGGTCAATAATGCGCACCGCAAGCAGTCCCGCCAAGTTACGGTTTTGGCTTGGCGACAGTTCATCGTTAAAAATAACGAGATCCGCTTCCATTTGCTCGACAAGATGTACAAGTTCTTCTACTTTGCCTTTTCCGATATAGGTGGCCGGATGGATCGCTTCCCGCTTCTGCGTCACCGTCGCAACAACTTCTCCTTTTGCCGTATGCACGAGCGATGCCAATTCTTCCATCGAATAAAAAAACCGCTCATCATCGATATGAGGAAGCTGACATCCGACTAAAATCGCTTTTTCCCGTTCGCTCAATTAGGCACCTTCTTTCCAACAGCATCACTAAGTCTGTCTCCATCATAGCAAATCTGCGGCAAAATCGCCACGGCCTTTGCAGCAAACATTCTTGTTCTAGCTATTGATTTTCCGCCCCCTTCGCCATACAATGTTACCGTATAACAGGAAGGAAAGGGATGCATCAATGACATGGGAAGTGTTAAGCATCATCGGCACGATTGCGTTTGCGATCAGCGGCGCGATTGTCGCGATGGAAGAAGAATATGATATACTTGGCGTTTATATTTTAGGCATTGTCACCGCGTTTGGCGGCGGCGCGATCCGCAATTTGCTCATCGGCGTTCCCGTCTCCGCCTTATGGGAACAAGGAACTTTATTTGTCATCGCATTAATCGCCATGACGGTCGTTTATTTATTTCCGCAAAAAACATTGCCCCATTGGAAACGGTGGGGGAACTTTTTTGATGCGCTCGGCCTTTCCGCGTTTGCCATTCAAGGCGCGCTTTACGCTGTTAAAATGAACCACCCGTTAAGTGCGGTCATTGTTGCCGCCGTGCTGACCGGAAGCGGCGGCGGCATTGTCCGCGACATTCTTGCCGGCCGAAAGCCGCTTGTGCTGCGCGCGGAAATTTATGCGGTATGGGCGATTGTCGCCGGCATCGCGGTTGGCACAAAATTGGCGTCTGCTCCCATCGAGCTTTATATATTGTTTGTTGTCGTCGCGCTATTAAGGATTTTATCGTATACGTACCATTGGAAACTGCCGCACCGCTCGCTAAAGAATCAGGCTGTCGATCAATCTTAAAAAAACCGGCGTATGATGCACGCCGGTTTTTCTTTACAGTCGTTCGATAATCGTCGCCGTGGCCATTCCGTGACCGATGCAAATCGTCAACAGCCCATATCGGCCATTGCGCCGCGCTAGTTCGTAAACGAGCGAAGTCATTAATTTCACGCCTGTCGCCCCTAGCGGATGGCCGAGCGCAATGGCACCGCCGTTGACGTTTACTTTAGAGAACGGCGCGCCGATTTCTTTTTGCCATGCCAATACAACAGGGGCAAATGCTTCGTTAATTTCGATTAAATCGATATCTTCAATCGTTAGCCCTGCCTTTTCGAGCACCTTTTTTGTCGCCGGAATCACGCCGTCAAGCATATAAGTCGGGTCGGAGCCGACGACCGTTTGCGCGACGATGCGCGCTTTTGGCACTACACCAAGCTTTTGTGCCGTCTCCCTTTCCATCAATAACACCGCCGCCGCTCCGTCGCTCATTTGGCTCGCATTGCCGGCGGTAATTTTACCGTTTTCTCGGAAAACGGGCTTCAAGGAAGCGAGCGCTTCCGGCGATGTATCCGGTCGTGGTCCTTCATCTTTGGTGACGATAATTTCGGTTCCTTCTTTATCAAGTCCTTTTACCGGCACGATTTCTTTATCAAATATTCCTTCCTGCTGGGCGCGGAGGGCGCGCCGATGGCTTTCATAGGCGTAGGCGTCAAGCTGTTCGCGCGTCAAGCCATATTTTTCAGCGATTAGTTCGGCGGAAACGCCTTGATGGACAAATTCGTATTTTTCATGGAGCGACGGCGGAATCGTATGTTCGTTGCCGTCGCTTAAAATCGGCACCTTCGTCATGCTTTCGACCCCAGCGGCAATCGTAATATCCATATCGCCCGAGCGGATTTCCTGGGCAGCGAAATGAATCGCCTGCTGCCCTGAGCCGCACATCCGATTGATTTGCACCGCTGGTACTTCGATCGGAAACCCTGCCTCGAGCGCGGCGAGCCGGCCGATGTTGTAGCCTTGCTCGGCAATCGGCGTCACACAGCCCATGACGATGTCTTCGACCAACCGTTTTTCTACTCCTGCTCTTTTTACTACTTCATCAAGCACCGTCGCCGCTAAATGGACGGGATGGACGTTGCGGAACACGCCGTTGCGTTTGCCGACCGGCGTGCGCACCGCTTCGACGATCACGACTTCTCTCATTACGCTTCCCCCTTCTGTCTAATCGTTGTACGTATAAAACCCTTTCCCCGTTTTTCTTCCTAAGTGTCCCGCCTCGACGAGCTTGCGCAATAGCTGTGGCGCCCGGAAACGGTCTCCGTATGCTTCCGTTAAATTTTCGCTGACAAACAGCATCGTGTCTAGCCCGACCATATCAGCAAGCTCTAACGGCCCCATCGGATAATTCAAGCCGAGGCGGACCGCCTTGTCGATATCTTCGGCAGAGGCGATCCCTTCCTCATACATACGGATGCATTCGATCATATGCGCGGCAATCGCCCTTGTCGTGACAAATCCTTGCCGGTCTTTGACGACAACCGTTTCTTTGCCAATTTCTTCGGACAGGCGTTGAATCGCCGCCACCGTATCATCTGACGTCGTTTCGCCTTTCACGATTTCAATAAGCTTCATCACCGGAGCCGGGTTAAACCAATGCATGCCGATCACTTTATCCGGCCTTGCCGTCGCCGCAGCAAGGGCCGTAACGCTTAGCTCGGATGTGTTCGTCGCCAAAATCGCTTCCTGTTTCGTATATCGGTCTAACTGCCGAAAAACATCTTTCTTTAACGTTAAATCTTCCGGCACCGCTTCAATGACGATATCCACGTCTTGCACCGCTTCTTGCAAATCGGTAGCGGTACGAATGCGTTGCAATGTTTGCTGTACATCTTGTTCAGATAGTTTTCCCGCTTTCGCAAAGCGAGAAAGGCTTTTTTGTATCGAAGCAAGCCCTTTGTCAAGGGCCGCCTCGGAAATATCATATAAACGGACATCTTTGCCCGCCATCGCGATCGACTGGGCAATGCCGCTTCCCATTAATCCTGCACCGATAACAGCAATCGTTTCCGCCATCACAAAATCCTCCGTTTCCTATTCGTATATCGATCACGCAAAGCGTTTTCTTTATTCCGCATTCGTATTGGCATAATATTCTTGCAGCTGGTCGCGCAATTTCCGCTTCAAAAACTTGCCGACGCTCGTTTTCGGTATTTCATTCATAAAGACGATATCGTCCGGCAGCCACCATTTTGTAAACTGCGGCCGCAAAAAGTCATACAGCTCTTCTTTCGTGACTGTTTTTCCTTCTTTCAATACGACGCAGGCGATCGGACGCTCCTGCCATTTCGGATGCGGAACGGCGACGACCGCCGCCTCAAACACCGCTTCATGGGCCATAAGTGCGTTTTCCAAATCAACGGAAGAAATCCATTCCCCGCCGCTTTTGATCACATCTTTTGTCCGGTCGACGATTTTGACAAACCCTTCTTCATCGACGGTAACGACATCGCCCGTGTGCAGCCAGCCGTCATGGAACGCGTCTTTCGTACGTTCGTCATTGTAATATTCAGCGGCAATCCACGGTCCGCGCAAACATAGTTCGCCCATTTCTTTTCCGTCCCAGTTTACCTCGCCGTCTTTGCCGACGATTTTCATCTCCAGGCCTGGAGCGAGAATGCCCTGCTTCGCACGGAATTCGAGCTTTTCTTCATACGGCAGATCTTGCTGATAGCTTTTCAGACGCGATACTAACACAAGCGGACTTGTCTCGGTCATGCCATAGGCGTGAATAAACGGAATATGAAATTTCTCCTCGAACGCGCGGATGATTCCTTTTGGCGCTGCCGCACCACCGCAAATGACGCGCGTCAAGCTGCTTACATCGTAATTGCCTTTCTCCAATTCTTGCAGAAGCCCGAGCCAAATCGTTGGCACCCCCGCGGTGATCGTCACTCTTTCTGACTCGATTAATTGCGCCAGCACTTTCGGCGTAAACGCCGGCCCCGGCATGACGAGCGTCGCGCCGAACCATGTCGCGGCAAACGGAATTCCCCACGCATTAACGTGGAACATCGGCACGACTGGCATCGCGACATCGCGCTCGCAAAGCCCTTGCGTATCGGCAAGCCCGAGCGCCATGCTATGCAAGACGGTGCTGCGGTGCGTATATACGACGCCTTTTGGATTTCCTGTTGTCGCCGACGTATAGCACATTCCCGCCGGCTGATATTCATCCAAATCTTTTTTAAACGGGAATGTCGGGTCTCCTTGCTCCAATAGTTTTTCATAATGATAGGCAGGGGAAAGCGTCGTTTCCGGAAGCTCTTCTTCATCGGTCATAATGATAAACGCGCGCACATTCGGAATCTCGTCTTTCACCGCTTCAATAGCCGGAAGCAAATCGTCATCAATGAGCAGCACGCGGTCGTCGGCGTGGTTAATAATATAAGCGATATGCTGAGGCGAGAGACGGATGTTAATCGTATGCAGCACCGCGCCGATGCCCGGAATGGCAAAATACGCTTCCAAATGGCGGTGATGGTTCCAGGCAAACGTTCCGACGCGGTCGCCGACGGAAACGCCGAAATCAGCCAAAACGCTGGCAAGCCGTCTTGTCCGTTCGCCAATTTCCTTATATGTATGGCGGACGATACCGTTCTTCATGCGGGAAACGACTTGTTTCGTCGGGAAAAACATT
Organism: Parageobacillus sp. NEAU-HV-2; assembly: GCF_059115485.1. Classification (NCBI taxonomy): domain Bacteria; kingdom Bacillati; phylum Bacillota; class Bacilli; order Caryophanales; family Anoxybacillaceae; genus Parageobacillus; species Parageobacillus sp. NEAU-HV-2. The sequence goes on along the minus strand of NZ_JBXUJJ010000009.1, from coordinate 21,375 downwards.
TCCGCTCTTTCCAACATTGTTGAAATATTCAATTGCGTCTTCATCATTTCCTCATCACTCCTTATTTTGCAATGGATCCGCATGTTCATTCAATAATGGGGCTCTTTTCCGTTTTTGCAATATGTTTGGCTCGTAGCGGGTAGCCACTTCGATGCGCCCGTCTGTGATGTGGACCATCTTGCGGTAACGGTCATCTGCAAACAGCGTTTTCGCCTCATCCGTTTCGAGCACGGGCGCGAGGCAGCAATCGACCGTTTGACTAAACTCCAGCCACTCCTTCATCGTTTTCGACCGAAACAGGCTTACGATTTCTTGATAAACATGGTTGGTTTCGTCCGCCGGCGAATAATGATGCGCAATCCATTCCAGCTTGCCGACGGCGCGGCAAAAGTTTTCCCAAAAGTTCTTTTCCAAGGCGGCGATGCTGACGTAGCGGCCGTCCTTCGTCTCATACAGCTGGTAAGATACGATCGTGCCGGCAAGCTCGGCGATGCCGTCTTTTCTCCCTGTGTGATGCTCGATGGCAAAATGATTTGCCATCATCGACAGCAAGCCATCGACTAAGGAAAGGTCAATGTACGTCCCTTTTCCGGTCCGCTCGCGGTAAAACAAAGCGGCGAGAATTTGTTCGGCAACATGGATGCTCCCGATTAAATCGGCGAACGTAATCGTCGGATGGACAGGGCGGCCCTGTCTATCTTTTAGCTGCGCCAACACACCGGTAAGCGCCATATAATTTAGATCGTGGCTGCCGAAAGACGCATACCGGCTATGTTGGCCGAAGCCGCTGATCGAACAGTAGATGATTGTGTCATTCCACTCGCGCACATCGTCATATCCAAGCCCGAGACGTTTCATCACCCCCGGGCGGAAGCTTTCGATAAGAACATCGGCTTTAGAAACGAGATCTTTTGCTGTTTGCAGATCCCGTTCGTTTTTTAAGTTTAAAGCAATACTTTTTTTGCCCGCGTTGTTGGCATGAAATACGCATTCATCGGCAAGCGAGCGCATCCGGTCTCCGCCTGGCGGTTCGATTTTAATGACTTCAGCGCCTAAATCAGCGAGGCGAAGGCTGGCAAATGGACCGGGCAGGTAGTGGGAAAAATCGATGATCGTTACTCCGTTTAACACGCTGCCACCCTCTTTCTATAAATCTAAGTTTCTTGCAATGATCGTTTTCATCATTTCATTCGTCCCGGCGTAAATCGCGCTGACTGGAATGTCGCGGTAACGTCTGGCAATCTCGTATTCTTCCATATAGCCGTAGCCGCCATGAAGCTGCATGCTCTCGGCGGCGACCCGCTTCGCCATTTCCGTAATCCACCATTTCGCCATCGACACGTGTGTGACGACGTTTTTTCCTTGCATATGCTCCTCAATCACACGATCGACAAACGTCCGTCCGAGAGCGATTTCCGTCGCCATTTCGGCGAGGCGGAATTGGACGGTTTGAAACTCGCTAATGCGTTTTCCAAACGCCGACCGCTGCATGACATAATGCTTCGTCAGCTCAAACATCACTTCCGCCGCCGTCTGTGCGGCGATCGCCACCACCAGCCGCTCTTGCTGGAGCTTTTCCATCAAGTAGTAAAAGCCTTTTCCTTCTTCGCCAAGCAAGTTTTCTTTTGGCACTTTCGCGTCATTAAAAAACAATTCTGCCGTATCCTGCGCGTGCAGCCCGACTTTCTCGAGCTTGCGGCCGCGCGTAAACCCCGGCGTATCGCGCTCGACGACAAGCAAGCTGATGCCCCGGTGCGGCGGTTTGGCGTTCGGATCGGTTTTGCAGGCGACGACGATTAAATCGGCGTGAATGCCGTTTGTAATAAACGTTTTTTGCCCGTTGACGATATAGTAATCACCGTCTTTGACCGCCGTCGTCGAAATGCCGGCCAAATCCGATCCCGCTCCCGGTTCGGTCATCGCGATCGCGGTAATGATTTCGCCGGATACGCATTTTGGCAGCCACTTCCGCTTTTGCTCTTCCGTTCCGTAAGAGGCGAGGTACGGAACGACGATATCGTTATGCAAGCCGATGCCGACCATGCTTGATCCGACTTTTTCTAACTCTTCATTGATCACGACCGAATAAGCGAAATCGGCGTTAAAGCCACCGTACTGTTCATCGACCCATGGACATAGAAAGCCGTTTTCGCCCATTTTTGCCCAAAAGGAACGGGGAATGATCCCTCGTTTCTCCCATTCTTCATAGTATGGATATGCCTCTTTTTCTAAAAATTTGCGAAAGGCATCACGGAAAATGTGATGCTCTTCGCGCAAGTAGCGAGCTGTCATTGATCATCCCTCTTTTCCGCTTTTCGCCGCGTTTTTCATTTGTTCGCGAAGCAAAAATTTTTGAATTTTTCCGCTTGCATTGCGCGGCAGGGCGTCAACGAAGTAATAGGCGCGCGGCCGTTTGTAAGGGGCAAGACGGTCGCTGTTTTTGCAAAATTGCTCCAGTTCCTCTGCAGTCACATCCGGGTCTTTTTTGACGACAAACGCTACGACTTTTTCGCCCCACTTTTCATCCGGCTCGCCGACAACAGCAACATCAAGCACACCGCGGTGTTCGTACAGCACATCTTCCACTTCGCGCGGGTAGACATTTTCACCGCCGCTAATAATCATGTCATCGACGCGGTCGGCGACATACAGGTAGCCGTCTTCATCGATATAGCCTAAATCGCCGGAATGATACCATCCTTTATACATCGCCTTTTCCGTCGCTTCTTCGCGATTGTAATAGCCGACCATCATGCACGGCCCCCGCATAATGATCTCGCCGACTTCCCCCGGCGGCAGCACTTCATCCGGATCGGACGGACCGTCCTCCCGCGGCCTGACGACGCGAATTTCATGGTTTAGGCAGGCGCGGCCGGCCGAACCCGCTTTTGTCAACTGTTCATCTTCTAGCAAAAACGTCACCGCCGGTCCCATTTCTGTCATGCCGTACGCTTGAATCAGCTGGATGCCCAGCCGCTCTTGGCATTCTTTCACAAGAACCGGAGCCATCGGGGCGGCGCCGTACAATCCGAGACGGAGCGAGGATAAATCGTAATCGCTTACATTTTCCTGCAAAAGCATATTCCACATCGTTGGCGCGGCAAACAATAATGTAATGCGTTCCTGTTCGATCGTTTTTAAGGCAAGCTTCGGGTCAAAATGGTGAAGAATGACATTTGTCGCGCCGGCATGCACGCGCGGCAAAAAGCAGCAATGCAACTCCGCGCAATGGAACATTGGAGCGCTGACAAGCCCGCGGTCCGTATCGCGAATGCGCATGACCGCATTGCAAACCATGCTCTGTTCAATCATATCGCGATGACGGTGCATCACCCCTTTTGGTCGTCCGGTCGTACCGCTGGTGTACATCATCGCATAAATGTCATTTTCTGATACGTCAATCGAAGGAGCGGCTGCTTGCGCGTTGCTGACAAGCACGTGGTAGTTCGCAGCATACGATGGTGTATCGTCGTCAATATACCAAAACGAAATGTGTGGGAATTGATCATGGATGTCCGTTACTTGCGGCTCTACTGCTTTCTCGAACAAGACGACTTTTGGCATTGCGTCCTCAATAATGTAAGCGATTTCCTTTGACTTCAAACGAAAATTAATCGGGTTGAATACGGCGCCGATTTTCGCACAGGCAAAAAACGCCGTCCCAAGTTCAAGCGTATTGTACAAAACGGTGGATACCCGGTCTCCTTTTTGCACACCCGCTTCAAGCAGCGCGTTGGCAAGTCGGTTTACTTCTTTTTCCCATTGTTCATACGTATAGCGGCGTCCTTTCGCGATATCGACGACCGCTTCTTTTTTCGGAAATTTCCGCACCGTCTGGGAAAATACTTCCCCAATCGTCATGTACAAGCGCCATACCCCCTTTATTCCTTTAAAGTATCATTACTATAACTATCAAGGAGCGGAGGGCAATATGCAGAAATAAATAAATATACATATTATTCAAAATATTAAACCTCCGCTTCCCCTTGTTTACATATTCGACATATGCTCGCAAAATCCTTTCTATTGCACAAAAAAAGAAAAGGGTTTCCCCCTTTCTTTTTAGGAACTGATGACAAGATCGCGGTCGCGGATCACCATCAATTCCTTTTTATCATATCGCCCTTCATGCAGAAGACGCACCGCCTGTTTGCGAATCGCCTTTTCAATTAAGTTGCGCACATAGCGTCCGTTGCTGAACTTGCCGCGCTGGTTGCTTTCCAGAACTTCCTCAATATGATAGTATAATTTTCGCTCCGCTTCCGGCGTAAACTCATATTCCCGTTCCCGCAGCATCTGTTTTGCCATTTTCACCAGCTCATCGACCGTATAATCAGGAAACTCGATCGTTAACGGAAAACGAGACGGCAAGCCTGGATTTAATGATAAAAAATAATCCATCTCTTTCGGATAGCCCGCCAAAATGACGACTAAATCATCGCAATAGTCTTCCATTCCTTTGACAAGCGTATCAATCGCCTCTTTGCCGAAATCCTTTTCCCCGCCACGGGCAAGCGAGTATGCTTCATCAATAAACAAAATTCCGCCGCGCGCTTTTTTGATTAAGTCCCTCGTTTTATTCGCAGTATGTCCGATATATTCACCGACTAAATCGGCTCGTTCCGCCTCGATAAAATGCCCTTTGGAAAGCACGTTCATTTCAAAAAACAGTTTTCCTAACAAACGCGCCACCGTCGTTTTTCCCGTGCCCGGATTGCCTTTAAAAATCATATGGAGCGCTTGTCTATTCGACTTTAGGCCGTTTTCTTTGCGGACTTTGTTAATATAAAGCCACGCGTAAATTTCTTTAATGATTTTTTTCACATGATCAAGCCCGATCAGCTGATCGAGTTCTTTTTGAATATTTTTTAACGCCTGATGCTCTTCATAATTAATGAAATCATGCCGGTCCTCTTTCACTAGATGATTAATATTTTTCGAATTGAGCACAATGTTAATCTGCCCTTTTGCTTTGTTCATCGTCAATTCCGACAATGGGGTGTCACCTCACTTCACCATTTTCGTGGCTGCCTTTTTCATCGCTTCGTTCTTTATCAGTATACGTCTTTCACCGCCGATTCGTGACAATAGCCCAAGTAAAAGAAACAAGCAAGCATTGCAGTTTGGCAGGAATACAAGTTTGTATATTTTATTCAGCGCGACCGATTTTTACGCGTAAAAAAGTGCCCGCCTTTTTCGGACGGACACTTTCTGTTTCCATTCGTTATGTAAAACGTATTTATTCTGTTTCAAACTGGATGTTTTTTTCCGGGGCAAATGTCGAAATCGCATGCTTGTAAATGAGCTGCTGCTTTCCATGGACTTCCAGCAACACGGTAAAATTGTCAAACCCTTTTACGTAACCTTTCAGCTGATAACCATTTAGCAAAAATACGGTGACTTGTGTTCCATCTTTGCGCAATTGATTTAAAAACTGATCTTGAATGTTAATCGAGTTTTTCATAAAACGTCCTCCTCTTTTTCTCTCTAGCTAATTTTATATATTCGCTTCTAATTGAAGCTTTCCTGCTATGTATTGAAAAATTTCCTCTGTTTTCTCAGCAAACTTCGCTGCATCCGTCATATCAAACCATTGGACGGGCATTTGGTTGCGAAACCATGTCAGCTGCCGTTTCGCATAGCGGCGTGAGTTTTGCTTCATCTGTTCAATTGCTTCTTCTAAAGAAACGCGCCCATCAAAATAGTCATAAAGTTCTTTATAGCCAATCGCCTGCACAGATTGGCAATCGCGAATGCCGCGGTCATATAACGCTCTTGCTTCTTCTAGCAGCCCTTCGGCAAGCATTTGCTCGACCCGTTCGTTGATGCGGCGGTACAATTGTTCCCGCTCCATCGTCAGCCCGACGATGGCGGCATCGTAAACAAGTTGTTTCGTTTGTCCGCGTTGCCATTCCGTCATCGTCTTGCCTGTGCAATGATATATTTCTAGCGCGCGGATGACGCGGCGAAGATTATGCGGATGAATGCGCTCGGCGCTTTCCGGATCAATGGCTTTCAATTTTTCATGCAACGTTTCTTCTCCTTTTTCCTCAGCAATCTTTCGCAATTGGCGGCGATATGCTTCATCGGAAGGAGCAGCGGAAAATTGATAATCGTAAATGACCGATTGAATATATAGCCCAGTGCCGCCGACGATCATCGGCAAACGTCCACGCGCGGAAATTTCGTGAATATGCGAGCGGGCAAGCTGCTGAAATTCGACGACGGAAAACGATTCCCACGGTTCTTTAATGTCAAGCAAATGATGCGGAATCCCTTCCATCTCCTCCGGTTTAATTTTTGCCGTTCCGATGTCCATTCCTTTATAAATTTGCATGGAATCCCCGCTGATGATTTCCCCATTTAATCTTTTCGCTAAAGCGATGCTTAATTTCGTTTTCCCGACGGCGGTCGGCCCGATGATGACGACAAGCTTCTCTCCCATCGGCAGTTTCACTACTTTCTTTTTAGCAATATGTACATTTATTTATTATATCCAAATACGCAAAAATTTTGCATGTATTTTTATAAAAAAACCGAACGCCACTATGGACGTTCGTTACATATTGAATCGTTTTAAAAGTGATTGTACGTCTTCCGCCATTTTCGATAGGGAAGCAGCGGAAGCAGAAATTTCCTCCATGGAAGCAAGCTGTTCTTGCGTTGCCGCGGACACTTCTTGCGTTCCCGAAGCGGCGGATTCGGCAATTTGCGTCACTAGATGCATCGATTGCACCACTTGTTCAGCAGCCGCTGACATTTGTTGAACAGAAGCGGAAACGTCTTGAATTTGCGCCGCGACTTCATGGACAGCTGTTTGAATTTGTTGAAAAGCTTCTCCAGATGTACGGATGGCTCCAGTTCCAGTTTCTACTTCTTTTCGTACCGTCTCCATCGATTGAACAGCCTCATTTGTTTCCTTTTGAATCGTTGCAATTAACGAAGCAATCTGTTGTGCCGATTGTGCGGATTGTTCCGCCAATTTCCGTACTTCATCAGCCACCACAGCAAATCCTCGTCCATGCTCGCCTGCCCGCGCCGCTTCAATCGCCGCGTTCAACGCTAAAAGGTTCGTCTGTTCAGCAATTCCGCTAATCACTTCAGTAATTTTGCCGATTTGTTTGGAACGGTCTCCTAATCCTTTTACAATCTCAGCAAGTCGTTCCACCGTATTATTTACTGTATTCATTTGCGTGACAGCCGTTTGAATCGTCTTTCCGCCTTCCGATGCTTTTTCCGACGTTTGCATTGCAATCGTCGACACGTTTTGAGCGCGTTCGGAAATTTTCTGAATTCCGTCAGACATTTGATCGATCGTCTCTGAAGTTTCTTCTACGCTTTGCACTTGCTTTTCCACACCTGCAGCAACATTTTGAATCGTTAATGCAATTTGTTCCGTCGCCTTGCTCGTCTGTTCCGCACTTGCCGTCAATTGTTCGGAAGACGCCGCAACTTGTTCGGCATTCATCGCTACTTGCTCTAATACATCACGTAAATTTTTCGTCATTTGGTTAAAAGATGCCGCCAGTTCCCCGATTTCATCGCGGTTGCGAATCACAATTTCCTCCCCGGTCAAATCGCCGTCTGCAATTCGTTTTGCGGCTTCAGAAAGAATGATAAGCGGGCGAGAAAGAACGCGACTCATATAAATAGTAAGGATGTTGCCAATAGCGAGCGCAATGACTCCGATCATAATCATCCATACTTTAAGGGATGACGCTTCTGACGTTGCATCTTTATCAGCCTGATTCATATCTTTTTGCTGGATTTTCGTTAGCTGTCCTGCCGCTTCATCAAATTGTGAAGTAATATCTCTTCCTGTAGTTGTAATTAGCTGTGTATAAGCCTCGACATTATTTTCCTCTTTTAATTGAAACGCTTTTTGCCCAAGTTCGTAAAACTGCTGTTCTAGCTCATTCAATCGTGTTAACAACTCTTTTGTTTTCGTTTCTGTCAACGTTTTCTCCAGTTCATTGCTTAGCTTTTCAAATTCATCATGCGCTTTCGTAAAGTTTGTTAATGACGTTTGATCGCCGGTAAGCAAATAGCCGCGCATGCTTCCTTGCTCGCGTCGAACCAAAATTTCTAGCTGTTTAACATTGATAAGATTGGAAACATCGCCATTTAAAAGGCGCGTATAATTAGCATTAATAGTGGAAATCTCGTAATAAGCAATGCCAACAAGCGCGATTAACAACATATATACAGCGGCAAATACTGCATACAATTTTTTTCGGACTGTCATCTTCATCGTCTAATCCTCCCGTTTATAAACATCGTGCAGCACTCCATCTGCAAAAAAAGAGAAGGGAATAATCTTCCCTTCTTTATATCGGCATATAATGCCAAATATTTAGGCCATTTCTCCCGAACGAAGCAAATTTTTTTTCCTCTGTTCGGACTCATCCCGAATGAAAAACGAGGTTAATAGAGCCACAATGCTGCCGATAAAACCAAATAAAAAGAGATGATGGATGCCTGTCATAAAATCGGCCGCTTTCGTTAAAAAGGCACCCATAATCGTGACGCCAATGGCTGTGCCGATGTTGCGGCAAAACATAAAAAACGAAGTTGCTATTCCTTTTTCATGCGCATCGGCAAGCTGCTGCGAGCCAATCACACCGACAGTAGATGTTAATCCAAACGATAGTCCTTGAATGAACATGGAAAAAAAGACGTACAAAAATCCATGGCTTTCATTTAAAAGTGCAAGCGATATTCCAGAAAGCACAAGGAGAACGTTTCCGATAATCAATAAAATGCGATAGCCATAGCGTAAAATCCATTTTCCCGCCGGCACAGCGGCAATCATCCAACCAATCGACATGCCTAAAAGAGCGAGACCGCTCACAAACACTGTTTTATGCGCGATATTTTGCAAAAATAGCGGAATGTAGCTAGACGTGCCAAATAAAGCGACACAGCTGACAAATCCGTTAATGTTCATCCATTTTAACGTTTTATGCTGCACAAGCGTCAATGGAACAAGCGGAGACGTTTGCTTTTTTTCATATAAGTAAAAAATAACTAATAACAAAGCACCAATTCCGCCATACACCCACTGATTGCTTTCGACTACCGTCATCAATAGAAGCAGGCTGATCGCGGCCGCAAATAATACCGCTCCGATATAGTCAATCGACGTCCGCTTCGGTTCGTACACTTCTTTATATGGCAATAGCGTGAGTAAGGAAAGCAAGCAAATCGGGATATTAACATAAAAAATCCAGCGCCATGATGCATACTCGACAAATAACGCTCCTAAAAGCGGGGCGATAACGGCAGAAATTCCCCACATCGCCGTAAAAAACGCCTGAATTACTCCACGTTTTTCCACTGGAAATAAATCTCCAGCAATGATGGCCGGAAACGGCATCATAAATCCTGCACCAATTCCTTGGACAGCACGAAATAGGACAAGCTGAACCATATTTTGCGACATCCCACAAAGAAGAGAACCGATTAAAAATAAAATAATACCGAAGCTAAACACTTTCTTTCTCCCAAAAATATCGGAAAGTCTCCCGGCGATTGGAGAAAGAACGGTCGTTGTAATCATATAGGAAGCAAACGACCACGCATAAAGAGAAAACCCTCCGAGTTCTTTCGCAATGATCGGCATCGTCGTATTCATGATCGTCGTATCCATCGATGCCACGAGCATCGCGAGCACAATGCTTACCATTACGGATATTCTGCTATTCACTAGTCTACCCTCCTTTTTATTACCACGAGTAATTTATTTTACACGATATCAGCGTTTTCCTACAAAAAAAATGCTTTTTCTTTCCATACAAAGCAAATCCATTATCTTTCATGGATTTCATCATTCGCTCGTTTCCAAAAAAGCCATTGCGAAAAAACGAATATAAACAAAAAAACGAATGCCGGCAATACGCAGCATTCGCGTTTTCATTGCGAGAAACTTATTCCTTTCCGACCTGCACCTTGCCTTGCTGTGCAGCATGCATCGATGCAAGCCGATCGTTTGTCATGAAAAAGACGAACAGAAGCGTCAGCACTGCTGGGATTAAGCTCCACAAGAACGTATGCGCGATCGAAGAAGCTAACTCGGTCGTTATTTTTTCGAGTATAGGCGCCGGAATGTGCGCGCGTGCTTCCGGCGAAAGAATCGCACGAGGGTCATGAACGCTCATGGCTGGAACTCCGTTTTTCATTCCATGAAACGCTTCTTTTAATTGATTAGTAAACAAATTGCGTTGAATAATTCCGAAAATCGTAATGCCGATCGTCATGCCGAGCGATCGTAAAAATGAGTTCGTTGAACTGGCCGCGCCTCTTTCCGTTTCTGAGAAATGGTGGATGGCCGCCATTCCTAACACGGAAAATGAGGCCCCAACTCCTAAGCCTACGATAATCATATACCAAGTTACCGTGAAGCGGGACGTGTCCTCCGTAATCGTGCTAAGCAAAAACATGCCAATCACAAACACCGACATGAAAAGAATCATGACGTTCCGATAGCTTGTTTTTCCCGCTAAAAATCCGCCTAATTGCGCAGAGACGGTAGTCGCCAGCATCATCGGAAGCAAAATCAATCCGGAGTTCGTCGCGGTGCCGCCCGTTACTCCTTGAATAAAAATCGGAATGTAAACGGTGGCAACGATAAAGGTTGCTCCCGAGAAAAAGCCGATAAGGTTGCTCGCAGCATATAAACGCTTACGGAACATATGATACGACACAATCGGCTCTTGCGCTTTTGTCTCGACATAAAGAAACAATAAAAATAGCACGGCAAAAGCAGAAAATAAACTAATGATCACCGAAGAGTCCCATTCGTATTGATTGCCGCCGAGTTCAAGCGCAAACATCAAGCATACAATCGCCGGAACAAGCGTGATCACGCCAAGCCAGTCGATTTTTTGTTTGGCATGCTTCGGTGACTCGCGGTAAAAGAAAGCGATAAGCAAGAAAGCGATAATGCCGAGCGGAATATTAATATAAAACACCCAGCGCCACGTCAAATAGTCGGTAATATATGCTCCAAAGAGCGGACCGAAAATGCTCGACAACCCAAATACCGCTCCGAAAAGACCGCCCATTTTCCCACGCTGCTGTGGCGGAAAAATGTCAAACATAATCGTAAACGCAATCGGCACTAAGGCGCCGCCGCCAATCCCTTGAATCGCCCGAAAAACGCTGAGCTGCACAATATTTTGCGCGATTCCGCACAGCATCGAGCCAACTAAAAAGACCACCAATCCGAAGATAAAAAACCGCTTCCGTCCGTACATGTCGGAAAGCTTCCCGAAAATCGGCATCCCTGCCATTTCCGTCACCATATACGCGGACGTCACCCAAACAAACTTATCAAGTCCTCCTAAATCGGCGACAATCGTCGCCATCGCCGTCGCAACGATCGTATTGTCCATCGAAGCGACAAAAATGCCGATGAGCAGCCCGAGCACCACCCATTTAATGCTTCTTTCGTTCCTCATCACCTTTCTCTCCCTCTCTTACGATTGTTTTCTTTTTTCTTTCACGATCGCTTTTTCGTCTTGGTGAAAACTTGTGTGATATTCAACAAGATCAATGTTACAGCCTGGACCAATGATGATGCGGTCCCCTCTGACAATTTTGGCGTCGGTATGCTCTAAATAAATGTCATCCCCTTCAATCATTTCCGCTTTTAGCTTTGCCGATTCGCGTGTAAATCGCTTCAAAAAGTGAAGAATATTCAATGCTTTACTCCGTTTTACTTGAATCGTTTTCCCGCCAATTTCAGCGATGCGGCTGTCCGCAAAATGAAGATACAATTCAACCTGCTCCGCGTTTAAGATGTTCCCAATCTCTACCGCACCTTTGACAGAAAAAACGTCCGCCTCACAATCGCGGGATACTTTCATTTCTCCGTAACCGTGAATCGTTTCTCCTGTTACATCGCCATCTACATGGGCGGCGCCGCGGAGATGAAAATCGTATGCCAAGACATTTCCGCGTAGATTCATTTCCCCAAATAGCTTGATCGTTTCACCTTGAACATTTCCCCGTATGTTCGCTTGACCGAAGATGTGGAACGACTTCGCCTTGATGTTGCCGCTCACATCGGCATTTCCAAACACCTTGCAGCGGCCGCACCATAAATCACCGTTAATCGTTGCGTCCCCGCGAATCGTCACTTTATGAAACGTTCCTCCCGAAGTAAGAGCAGATCCGTTTACGGTTAAATGGCGCACATTATTTCCCACATTTCCTCCTCCTTCACACTTTTTTATAAGTACCGACTTTCGCTCCCGGATCGCACTGAAACTCATCTTGATACTCCACGACTTCAATGTCGCATCCAGGCCCGATCGTCACTCGATTGCCTCTGACTGCTTTTGCACTCGTGTGCTCTAAATAAATTTCATCTCCTTCGATGCTTTCAGCGGTCAAGCCAACAGGAAAGATCAGTTTCTTCAGCCATGTCCTTCCCGGTTGCTTGACTTCGATGCGCTCCCCGCCGATTTCTTTTGCTTGGCAATGTCCGAAAAGCTTTATTTGAATGGTCCCCGCATTTAATAAGCCACCGATGGAAAACTCCCCTCTCGCTTGAAATTGTTCCGCATCACAGTCTCCTTTAATGACTGCCTCTCCATGAATATGCACTTCGTCCGCCGATAAATTCCCGTCTACATTTGCACTCCCATGACAATCAAATTGTTTGCATTGTACACCTGCGCCAATTTGTGCCCTTCCATGAATTTTTACGTGTTCCGTTTTTAATGATCCCGTAATGCGGGCTTTCCCGGATATATGCGTCGCCTTCGCTTTCACGTTTCCTTCCATCGTCGCCGTCCCGTGAATCGCCATATCGTTGCAGTCGATATCTCCATGCACCTTACCGGTTCCAGAAATTTTAACCAAATTGTATAGACCACCCGAAGCACTTCCAGCGCCAGAGATAACTAAATCCTTCCTTTCCATCTGTTTATCCCTCCGACATCATCAGTTTTAATTGCTCTACACAAGTCGGCACATGAAGGCGAACAATGATTTTCGCCTTTTCTTCGACATAGACGTCATTTCCGCTTGCTACTAATAGACATATGGCTACTCCCATTTTCCGTAGGAAAAGCAATTCACAGCTCCGGCCTTGCAAGGCGGAATAATGTTTCTCGAATACGTCGAATACGCTTTTTCCTTCTTCCAAACTAATTTCCCCTGTTTGCAACAATTGATCAAGAATATAGAGCTGCAGCAGTTCGGTAAAGGAAAAAGTGTACTGCTCCCCTTTTTGTTCCATATACAATTGCAGCGCCATTTTCGAAACAATGTTACGTTTTATAATTTCGTCTCTATGGAGAGTAATCGCAGCAGGGTTCGGCGAAAACATATTTGCTAGTTCATCGAGCGACAGATCATCTTTCATCTGTTTAATTCTTTCGATTCTCGCTAGTATTTTTTCTTTTGGAAAAAACGTTTCTTGCCCCGTAAATGTCGATTTGCGAATAAACCATTCTTCGGGAATCAGCTTTTTCCGTTTCCACCGATAAAGTTGACCATAAGAGATCCCTGTTTGCTCGAGCAATTCTTTTTTCGAGATTAATTCCTCCATCATGCGCACCTCCTTGCTATATAATGTAACATAACAATGTTATGTTGTAAATCAAAAAAAAACAAACGGAATCTTAAGATTCCATTTGCTTTTTGCCGCGAACAATGGACTCGTTGACAAATAGTCAGCTTGTTTGGCCTTTTTCCAAATGCTGATCGCCAAAAAACACCCGTAAAATAAACTCGCGCGCTGGAACGTTTTTCTTTTCAAAGGCAAGCAGAAAATGATGCGGATCATATGGTACTTGGCGAAACGTTACATGGATAGCCGTATTATCGGTATGTAAAACTGCATACGGAGCGAGCGGTTTTGTATTGCACCCTAACGAACCGGGATTAATGTAAAGCCGTTTATCCGATCGAAAATGATGAAGAGGATGATGATGACCAAAACAAACGATATCACAATCCAAATTGCGATATAGCTCATCAAGTTTTTCCGCTGACGGCTGCCGATCAATCGGAAGAAAATTTTGATGATGGTCTAAATGATAATGGACAAATAGCAGCTTTTTTCCATCGTATTCCGCTTCCCGCTTTTTCGGCATTCGCGCTAAAAGCGAAACGAATGAAGGATCGAGATGCGAAGCGATCCACTCATGATGCTCCCGCTCTTCCCCGCTGCTTCCTGGCTCTTTCCCTTCCGCGATCCGCAAGATTGCTTCATCATGATTTCCCATCACATAAGAAACATCGTTCCGTTCCGACAAACATGCCAATACTTCATTCGTTTCATGTCCAATCCCTACTAAATCCCCTAAACAATAAATATGTTTAATATCTCCTTGCCGGTCGATATCATCTAGCACGGCTTTTAAAGCGGCATAATTGCCGTGGATATCGGTAATAATCGCTAGTTTTGCCATGGCGTCCTCCCCCGTAAGCAACATATGCTAAGAATAAACCACTCCTTTAACGTCTCAATTAACGTAATCCCCCTTCGTTTTTCTCGTTATAGTAATACATACTATATTTTACAATATACTCCTTTAGCTTCTAAGATCATTTTTGTCACGAGTGAAAAAAGTAAAGCTCAATCCCTTGATGGATAAGTAGTTCCGTTTTTGTGAAGAAAACCTTAAATCCATATAATGTCCACAGTAAAATCACATAGTAATCCACACAAAAAATCTGTCCTCAAGCTTTAAATTTTAACGTCACTATTCCACTACGCACTCGTTAGTTCAATAAGAAGGTCCTACTTCCAGCTAGCACATTTATTGCACCAATTTGGGTGTTTAACCATAAATATGAAGATGTAAGTTCCGATTTTCTAAAAAATGAGATAATTTTTTATCCTTACTATTTTTATCGAGTTAACAACTAGCAACATATTTTTAATTTGTTACACCAAATATATGCCGAAGAAATGGTATGTGCTATGAGCACTGAACTTTTCCATGAGTAGACAAGTGAACAGTCCGATCCGATCATTTCAGCGCAGAAAGGTTAAAGGATGGAATTGGTTATTCTAAATCCTATATTGAAAGGAATGATTGCATGTCAACCAAAAAACCTTTTGATTATATCGTGATTGGTGCTGGAACTGCCGGAGGGGTAATTGCCAAAGAATTAACGGATGACAAACGTACTTCTGTGCTCGTCCTTGAAGCAGGAACTAATCTGACGAACGAGCTAAGTAGTCCTTCTCGTGCAACATCAAGTGCTTTATCTACTGACAACAGATTTTCATTTAACATTCTTTCTAAAACACAGCCAACCATTAGCAGTCAGCTTAGATTAGCAAGTGGCAGAGCAATTGGGGGAAGCTCAGAACATAATGCAATGTATGCAGTACGTGGAAGTAGCAACCTTTATGATGAGTGGGCAAATCTCGTCGGATCTCAATGGAGTTACAACAATATCCGTTCTTTATTCAAAAAAAATGAAACCTATACAGGAAAGACACAAGAACCGGATGAACGGGGAACAAAAGGCCCTATTTTTGTTAGACAACAAATAATTCCTAAGCGTGGACTTACAACTATTTTAGCTAAAGCAACATCAGATGTTTTGGATATCCCAATTGTTGAAGATTATAATACAGGCATAAGAGATTGTACATTTTTCAAATCACAATTTCTGAACAAAGAGGTAGATGGAAAGTTTGTCCGTTCATCTACTGCAACCGGATATTTAAATAAAAATATTGTCACACAAGGAGATGAGTTCGATCCAGATGAGTTTGGGGTTGATGGGAGAAAATTGGTCATTTTAACAAAAACAACAGTCAATAAAATTCTATTTAAACAAAAAAGAGGAGTTAACATTGCCGTTGGTGTTGAGTTTGTCAGGAACGGGAGATCACAAAGAGCTTTTGCAAGAAAAGGAATCATTGTCTCTGCAGGTAATTTTTCTTCGGTCATTCTACAACGTTCGGGAATTGGGAGACCAGCTGATTTGGGTAAAGCAGGCATACGAACATTAGTAAAGAGCCCAAATGTTGGTTACAATTTCCAAACCCATTATGCTGTTGGAATGGGTGTAGAAGTAGAAACAACACGACTTCTAAAGGTAATGTCCGCTGATCCTGATCAGCCATTTACGCTCGGTGCTTTTAAAGGGGAAGACGGAGGAGGTCGCCGCCTTCAATTATTTGGACTCCCAACACCATCGTTTGTCCCTATTCAAGATGTAATTATTAATAATTGGGATTTTGATCCGAAAAAAACAAGTAATATAATGAGTATTGGAATTTTCGACCTTAACCCTAAAAGCAGAGGTACGATTATGGTGGCACATAGCGATCCTGAGGCTTATCCATCCGTTGACCTTAATCCGTTGGGAAATCCTGATGACTTAGATTTTATGGTGGATCAGTATATTCAGACTTTCAATATTATAAAGAGAGCTCGTAAACTAGATCCGGACGGCATTTATAAGGTTGTATACCCTCCTGAAAATATATTCCATTTAACTAATGAGGTAGAAAAGCGAAACCTGCTTGCTAATTATGTCAAGGCCTCTTATCATAATCTCGCTCATTTTGGTGGGCAATGTAGAATGGGTAGGAATATTCAAGAAGGAGTTGTTGATGGATTCCTGAATGTCTTTGGTACCAAAAACCTTAAAGTCGCTGATCTTTCCATCTGCCCTATTTTACCAGATGGTAACACTTCCATGCCTGCTCAGATGATCGGTTTAAATGCGGTACGATTTATTCGAGAGGATCCTTCCCCATATGTGGTGGATGATGAGGAATTTGAAGATAATGAATGATAAGAATTAAGAAAAGAAGCCCTTTCTGTTTTGGAAAGAACTTCTCTTCAGGCCGTTGAGAAAAACTATCTCAACGGCTGTTGACATAAGACTTGTTAGAGGAAATTAGTATCACAAAAAACCTCTTGTCGCCCAAGGGGGAATCTCCGATTTTACCGTTTATACATTGTTGATACATCAACATTTTTAGCTTCTGAAGAAGCCTGACAGCTGCATAAAAAAGTGGGAGTTTATGCAATGTCTTATCAAACTAACCTGCGCGTTTGTTTAATAAGACTATTATTATGATTTTATTATAGTTCCTTGATGGAAAAACATTTGCCATCTTCCATCTATAAATTTCCAAATTGAACTGCGCAAAGTATGTTGCATTCTTGTTTCATCTTTTACACGATATGTCGTTAACACGACATCTTCTGATAAAGGGTGTATATCAAAATCATAAAGAGTCATCTTCCTTACACTAAGGCCACCTTCACCAACACAATCCTTTTTATACCAAACATTCCCCGAACTTCCAAATTCGAAAAAATCGTCTGCAAGTAACTTTTCTAGTTCTGCTGGCGTTGTTCGAGTTTCAGGTTCTAGCAACCGTTTCTCTAATTGATATAAATGCTCTTTTAATGCAGATTGATTTTCCATTTTTACCCCCCTATTTTCTTGTTTAACAAAACTCCCCCTTAGCCAACTATGAAGCGGGCTTCACCGCAGATGACGGAAGTTCATTCGTTCTGCCATGGGAGTTCCATAACTTCTACTTAATTTTAACATAAATTCCCTTATTACCTCCCTATAAAAAATTATTTTCAACACTCTTATAAATAAAATCGCACACTAAATCTATGAGCGACAACAGCGATTGTCAATAAACGAAATAGGGTGCTAATCTTATTGTTAAAACGTGTGAAACTTTGCTTTAATAATAAAAAATCGAGTGTAAAATCTATGCGATTTTACACTCGATTGCTTTTCATAGATTAATTGATTACACGTACTGCTTTCACAAAACGTTCTTTCCAATAAGAAGAACCGATCGATGTATAAGAAACGCCTTTGGAAGTTGAAGCATTTAACATTTGGCCGTTACCCGCATAAATTCCGACGTGATTGATCACTCCATTGAAGTCTGTATCAAAGAAGATTAAATCTCCTTTTTGAAGCTGATTGAAAGAAACCGGCGTGCCAGCTTGTGATTGTGCTGTCGAACTGCGAGGTAAAGAAATTCCAGCTTCACCAAATACCCGCATAGTAAAGGATGAGCAATCAAATGCATCTGTGCGAGATGGGCTGGCACCATATAAATATTTCGCACCTAAATATTTTTCTCCAATTTGAATGACTCGATCAGCTAAAGAAGAATTCACAGCTTTTGTGCTATTTTCGGAAGAAACGGCAGATACCATTGAAACCGGGGAACGTTTAGAAACGTTTTGATTTGAAGATTGAACAGGAACTTTAATAGATTTTCCCGCTTGAATAAGATTAGGATTTGTAATTTCCGGATTTAAAGCGAGCAATGAACTAACTGTTGTATGAAACATTTTAGCGATGCCAGAAAGAGTATCTCTTTCTTTAACTATGTAATAACCATTAGCATCTGATTCCTTAGCAACAGGTTTAACAGGATCTGTAATCGCCCCAGACAAACGAATCGTTTGACCGTCCTTAATAAAATTTGGATTAGAAATTTCGGGATTCATCTTTAATAACGCATCAACAGTCGTATTAAATTGCTTTGCAATTTCACTTAAGGTGTCACCGGCTTTCACTACATATGTATCTTCTTTTTCGTTAACTTTTAATATTTGTCCAGGGAAAATAAAATCAGAAGTTAAATGATTCATTTGTTTTAATGTTTCTACAGTAGTGTTGTATTTTTTGGATATTTCCCAAAGCGTATCTCCTTTTTGAACGGTATAATTACTAGCGAAAGCAGTTTGGCCTGCTAATAAAGAACTGATAATTGTACCTGTAAGAATAAACGATTTTTTCATTTTGTGCCCCCCAAGGTGTATTCTTGATATTCATTTCCATTAACGTCAATCATTATATTTTAAAAAAATTACTAATCTATAACAAAAACAATAAGAAGTAGTTACAAATATATTACAGTTACATTACAGATTAAAAAATATTGCTTCGCTCGCAGTATCTTTTTTCACGTATTATTATTTTTGTATTTAATAGAAAATTTTATCATTTTAGCAAAAAAAAAAAAAAAAGACTTCCGCCTCTAAACGAAGTCATAATAAAATCAGCTTGTCGACAAAGTCGACAAGCTGAAATGAATACGTTGGAATTATTCATTGTTCACTCTTCATGAACAATTTCTCCTAATTGTACATATATTGTCATTGAAAGGAGGAAAAAGCATGGATAAATTTGTGTTCTTGTTCTTAGCTTGCATCCTTGCTGGTTTTGCACTAATAAACCTTCCTTTAGCCGGTTCACCTTTAGCTGGTATACAACCAATAACGTCCTTAATTGGGATTTTAGCTATTCTTGTTTTTTCATTAGTTCTCATATTCAAAGGAATATTGGCCCTCGTAGGTAAATAAATTTTATGGAGGTTTTGTCGACAAGCTAAAATCCCTCAGATTTATAGAATCTATGGAATTTTTGGATTGCTAACAAGAACTATTATGACTAAAACCCGGCATTCGGCCAAAATCCGCCGTCTACCGGGTTTTTAATGTTTGGGAAATCATCCCCGCTTGCAATCGAATATGAACTTCTACTTCTGAAGCCGATAAGGAACTGTGGAGACAATCACATTTTTCTTATATAGAAGGTGCAATCTCAACAAAACGCTCGATTGGTTATGCAAAATGTTATGCCAGCCCTTTTTGGGTATAAATTGAGGAATCAAAACCGTTACTGTATAGTTTCTTTCCTCTGCCTTGCTTTCAATGGTATCCACTAGCTTGGAAATTGGTGTGATCAGATCACGATAATGAGAAATGAGTGTAACAAGGCGAATATCCGGCCTCCACTTCTCCCACTTCTCTTCCATCCGGACCATGCTTTCCCGGTCAAATGCCACATATACCGCCAATACATAATCGCCAATGGCCTGGGCGTAATTTAAGGATTGCTCTACTACCTTTGTGATTCCCGCAACAGGTACAATGACGACATTTCCCTCTATTTTGTCTGGAATCTTATTGGGATTGACCCGCAGTTGTTCCGCCACCGCATCATAGTGCTTATGGATTTGATGAAAAATAAATACGATGATCGGAAGAAATACAAGCACAGACCATACTTGAGCAAATTTTGTAATAAAGAAAATGCACAGTACGGTTAGTGTTATGATCGCTCCCAGCAAGTTCGTAAGCAGCTTCGGGACCCACCCCGCTGGTTTTTCGCGCACCCATTTGACAATCATGCCTGTTTGGGACAACGTGAAAGGAATGAATACGCCAACCGCATACAAAGGAATGAGCTGTTCCGTTTGCCCTTTAAAAGCGATAATCAACAAAATGGAGGCAAAACCAAGCGTGATGATTCCGTTGGAATATCCTAAACGGTCACCGCGTATCAGATACATTCTTGGCATGTATTTATCGGATGCCATATTATAGGCCAGCAAAGGAAATGCAGAAAATCCCGTATTGGCCGCCAACACTAAAATAAGGGCAGTGGTTCCTTGGATAAAGTAATATATCACGCCTCTTCCAAACACCTCGGAAGCGAGCTGGGAAACAACCGTCTCTTCTGCTTTCGGAGCAATTCCATACCAGTATGCTAAAAAAGTGACTCCTGTAAATAAAACTGCGAGAATGAACCCCATCATCACTAACGTTTTGGCAGCATTTTTTGCCGCCGGCTCCTTAAAATTGGGAACGGCGTTGGAGATCGCTTCTACCCCTGTCAACGCAGAGCAGCCAGAGGCAAATGCCCGCAGCAACAAGAATAAGGTAATTCCAGGCACCGCAGTACCGATCGGTGTATGTAAAGTAGACGGTGCTTGTCCATTAATAATACGAAAAATCCCGACAATAATGAGAGTAACGAGCGCCAACACAAACAAATAAACGGGATAGGCCAAAACGGTAGCGGATTCGGTGACGCCTCTCAGATTAAGAATAGTGATCAACACAACCAGTGTGATAGCAATTCCAACTGTGTATGGATGTAAAGTGGGAAACGCCGATGTAATGGCATCTGTTCCCGCGGACACACTTACTGCCACGGTGAGAATATAGTCGACCAGTAAAGAGCCTCCGGCAATGAGACCCGGGTTTACACCCAAGTTCGTTTTAGAAACGACGTAAGCTCCGCCTCCATGCGGATAAGAGTAAATGATTTGGCGATACGATAAAATAAGTGCCACCAGTAGAATAAGAACGCCAATCGCAATAGGAATGGAATACCAAAATGCAATAGCTCCAATCGTTGCGAGAACCAGCAAAATCTGTTCCGTACCGTACGCAACCGAAGACAGAGCATCCGAAGATAAAACGGCTAATGCCTTTAATTTACTCAATTTTTGCTCTCCCAGTTCGGTTGATTTCAACGGTCTGCCGATTAAGAATCGTTTTAACGATGAAAACATATGTACACCACCAATATGCAGAATTTCAATAAAAAATATTA